>NZ_WJID01000110.1:0-8308 GCF_010994055.1 Gracilibacillus thailandensis
TTCAAACCTCAAATTTCTTCATAACAGGAATGCTCCTTTATAGAATATATATCGAGAAAGAATACTGAACATTCTATTAAGTTCGCTTTTATCACGTTACTAACTGTCCGTAAGAGCACCAACCTCAAGTGTAAGGTTATTGAGCGGATGGTGACGGTCGCTAACTTCCTGATAAGTCTTCCTTTATTTTAACATAATTTCTTCCTGTTTCGTTGTATTTGGTTCGAGAGTATGGGAGATTTAGCTAAAAGAAAAAGAGTGAGGGATTTCCTCACTCTTTACTGGATTTCTTCATAATCATATGCAACTTCATCTAATTGTTCATTATATTCGACAATTAAATTATACCCCTCAAAATACCATGCATCTGTCGCATCAATAAAAAAGGTAATACCATCTCTTTCCGTAGTTGTAATCGTATCCTCCATTGGTTCATTTAGTGCAAAGGCTAGTGAAAAACCTTCATGTATCGGGCTATAACCACCATATTTAGCTTGAAATTTAATTGTATCTCCATCGCTTACCCCAACGTCATCTTTAAACCATTGTAATGCTTGATCTGATAATTTGATTTCCATGCGTATGCACTCCTTTAATGACACTAAAATAATTCTCTTTAAGCTATTCCCAATATTTATCATTCTTACACTATATTATTATAAACTAATACAATTATTTGGAAATATTCCCCGGGAAATTGTCGAAAATATGTAAAAGACGCTAATCCTACTATTAGCGTCTTTACTATCCTATGAAATGGACTTGAAGAGTATATTGTTTTCCAAGTGTATATGTTGATACGTGTTTTGTTCTAGCTCTGCTAGTCTAGCATAGGTGATCCTGTATGAATTACATGCACCTTCTGGCAATGTAAAGTCATTGGTTATTTCGTTCATTTGTTGGATGATTTCACCTACAAATTCGTGATCCTCGATCATCATTTTGTTCAATTGGAAAATGTGCTCTTTTAATGCTTTGCTTGGTTCCACGTCATATTTTTCAAAAAGCGGGAATAAATCACGTTCTTCTTCAATCATATGACCTTCCATTTCCATTTTGAATCGATGAAATAATTTATATAAATCTTCAAGATGCGGATGATGCGGACCGTGTACTCGGTATATTTTTGTAACAAACTGACTGAGCGGTGTTAACTCTTCATGTAAATAGTGATGATGATGTTGCATAATATAGTCAACCAATTCTGAAGGAGTGACATCATCCCAATTGATCTCTTTATTCCCGGCTTCTATCCATGCTTGGTAGGAGTCATTGATCGATCTGATAAGTTGTTCCCCATCAACAGGTCTTTTTTTCTTATCAAGAATAGATTGAAGAGGTTGATCGCCGCCACAGCAAAAATCAATTTTTTCCTTTTTGAAAAAATCACTTGCTCTTGGATATATTTTGACAATATTTGCAGGTGTATCTGTTAGTTGAAATTCTCTCATGATATTGTTCCTCCTTTACTTATATACTTTTACTGTAACAAAAGGATAAGGAGTTAATTGTGATGCAAATCACATTATTTTCAAAGTTTCACTTTATTCTGATTTTTGTTATACTAATGAAAGCAAAATCATGAGATTATGTATCGGCTATGAAACTAAAGGTGGTGTAAAGATGGCAGTGAAATATACGAATTTTCGTGGAGATGAGTACTATTTACATGTAAGGAAAACGAACAAAGGTAATCCGTCCTATTATTTTAAAAAAGATGATTCTAATACTTCAGTTGATAGCATTCCAGAAGGTTATGAAATATATGAACACCCGAATGGAAGAGTGTTTTTAACAAAGAAGTCAAGGCGGAAAATAACTGATGAAGAAGTGCAGTTACTTAAAGAGAGTATGGAAAATAATAGTCCAATTAAGGATTATAAGTTAGATATCAGACAAAAAAGTATCTATTTATATACGTACGAAAATCCTGTCCCATTCGATGAGAATCCTTTGATTGTTGAGGCGTTGTCCGATCCGAAATATAAAACATATGATGCGCAGTTATGTTTTACATTATTGGATAAAGAAACGAGAACATTTCAAGTAGAACGTAAATCTTATACAGGTGAGAAAGATGATCAGTGGCTCTTTTTAGAAGAATCTACGAATTTAAAAGAGTTGGCGGACAAATATGTACAGCACCTTGGACAAGAAAGCTATTACGAATTATTTTAATTAGGAAGCTTGGCTAGATAAATGCCAAGCTTTTTTGAAGGTCTGAGTGGGAAGTCGCTGTGTTTGTTAGATTATATCAGGGCTGAGCGCGGACATTTGTTCCGTAATTTGTGACAAAATTGCCGTTTTCCGGTTGCATGCGGACATCTATTCCGCTATTCATAGAAAAAAGCTCTAATGTTAACTTAAATGAACCGAATAACGGAATAAATGTCCACCAACATCAAAAAAAGGCTATTATTCTAATAAATAAGGCACTAAATGTCCGGTCTACAAACGTTTATCTATTAAATAGTTCTATAGCTGCTAATCAAAAATATGATCCATAATTTGTATTAAGTTATGAAAGTGTGGTTTGATGATAAAGTCTTTGGCTCCATAGTGCAATGCCCTTGTTACGTTATCATTAGTGGCGAGGGAAGAGGCCATGATGACATTAGCGCTTGGGTCTAAGTCTTTGATTTTTAGTAAGGCATCTAATCCGTTCGATTTTGGCATAACGATATCTAAGATGATAATATCTGGTTTATATTGTTGATATGCTTTCACCGCTTCTAGACCAGTTGAGGCTTCCGCAACAACTTGATAGGAATGTTGTTCGATTTTCTGCTTAAGCCACTGTCTCATAAATCGTGAATCATCTGCAATGATGACTGTTTTTTTCATCGCTGTTCCCTCATTTTCTTTTTCATTTCATAATTCGACATTCTTCTACCATTATTTTAAAGGAAGTATTAGGCGTTGTGAAGCTGTTTTTTACACTTTAGAAAGGAAAAAAGTTTTAGAAGGATAGTAATTCGCGATGTAGTAAAGATATGGAATATATAATTTTTTCTAATAGAAAAATCCGTCCAATAAATTGAGACGGATTCTTTCTTTTCATACTTCATTATGAAATAGCTATCTATTAAATATAATATAATTTAAAATTAATATCTTGATCATGGTTTCCGAACTCTTTTCCGAACAATGTGACTCCACCTACGTGTTCGGCATCTTCTTTTACTTCCACTCTTAATTTCCATCCATCTACAGTAGTGTCTAAATCATGAATGGTTACATCTGACAAAGGTTCCCCATCCATATAGGTGCCATGTGACGTAATTCGAATCGTTTTTAATAGCCCATATTGGTTAATATTGTTTGGCCACCAGTCAGGAGTATATTTACCTCTAGTATCCGCAAAATCACCTGGACTTTGCCATGTTCCTAACTCGATATTGTTTAAAGTGAAAGTAATGTCAGATGGCCATACTTCGTTTGAAAATGGAAACTCCGATGAGATTTCAAAACTGATATCCATTTGTTGTAATTGATCTTCTTCTTGCAAAAAGTTCGGAGTTTTATATTCAATAAATCCTTGTGTAAACCACAATATTCTTGCATCCATTCTTTTAGGGTCCATAAAGTATTTGGTTTGATCTACCGGGCCAACAAAGTCTTTACTAGTCGCTAAGCCACAAGTAGGTACAACATGATAGTCTGTGTAATGACCAATAGGTACTGATGTTTCATATGTAGCAAATGAATGATAGATTTTTTTAGGGAAATTGACTTCGATGTGGTCGACTTTTAGTATGGAGATTCGTTGTAACCCTGATTTCCCTGGTATCTTTTCTGTTCGAATGATACCAGCTTTTTCTAACTTTTCGATATGTTTGGTCACAATCGGACTACTGATCCCTAAAACACTGGATAGTTCCTTTATATTCATTTTATTTTTCGATAATAATTGAATAATTTCTAATCTGACTTGGCTTGCTAATGCTTCATATACTGGTAAAGATGACTTATCTATTTCTAATTGCATAATTCCACCAACTACTTTCTGAGTACTAATTAAATTATTTTTATTATCACATATTAAGAATAAATTTTCTATTATAATCTATTATGCCATATTTTGTAACGGGTTTCATCCAAATTTGACATTTTTAATCATATATTATTAAAAAAATTGTCTTGTTATCGTTTATTTTGGGTATAACAATGATAAGACTGGTGAAAGTGGGTGGTATTTTGGTATTATCTTTTCTTATTCTTGTATTACTAATATTAATTAATGCGTTTTTTGCAGCTTCTGAGATTTCGCTAGTAGCTTTGAATGATAATAAAATAAAGAAAAGAGCAGAACAAGGTGACAAAAAATCAATTAAATTACAGGCTTTATTATCAGAACCTGGTCGCTTTTTGGCAACGATTCAAATCGGTATAACCTTAGCGGGCTTCCTTGCTAGTGCATTTGCTGCCGATCGTTTTGCGGGGCCATTAGCAGAATGGTTAGTTGCTATCGGTGTACCGATTGCATTACCAGTAATGAAAACAATCGCTGTTGTTACGATTACGATTCTGCTTTCGTACTTTACATTGGTAATTGGAGAACTGGTGCCGAAGCAATTAGCCTTACAAAAGGCAGAAACGATAGCTTATAAAACAGTTAGTCCATTATCGATGCTATTTAAAATTAGTTATCCATTTGTTAAAATATTGAATCTTTCGACGAACTTAATTGTAAAATTGTTTGGAGTAGATCCACATGCCAAACAGGAAGAGGCAAATGAAGAGGAAATTAGAATGCTGGTGGATATTGGTGGTGAACGTGGAACGATTGAAAATGATGAAAAGCGGATGATTCATAATATATTTGAGTTTAATGATAAAACAGTCTCTGATATTATGACACACAGAACAGATATTACAGCCATTAATGTGGAGTCAAGTATCGAGGAAATATTAGATATCATTAATGATAAACGTTTTACTCGTTTTCCGGTTTATGAGGAGGATATCGATCATATTATTGGTATTTTACATATGAAGGACATGTTTCCTTATTTAAAAACAAACGACCAAACGTGGAATCACCTATTACGTGAGCCTTATTATGTAATGGAGTCTCAGCCTATTGATGTCGCCTTTCGTGATATGAAGAAACATAACATCCATATTGCGATGGTTGTCGATGAATATGGTGGAATTGATGGTCTTATTACAATGGAAGATATGATCGAGGAAATTGTTGGAGAAATATTAAGTGAACATCATTTGCCAGGTGAAGATGAGGCAAGCAGTGTGAAAAAAGTTAATACGAATCAATATGAGGTAGAGGGAACGACTCATCTCTATTTATTGGAGGAAGCTTTTCAATTGGAGTTACCTTCCGAGGATTTCGAGACGGTAAATGGATTTATGGTTCATCAGCTAGGATACATTCCGAAAAATTCAGAACGTCCAGCCATTTCTTATAAAAACCTAATTTTTGAAGCAGTTGAAATATCCGATTATCGTATAGAAAAGGTACTGATTACGATCGAATCAGGAGGGGGTAAATCTTGAGCAGTTATCAAAAAACAAAGCAGGAAGTATTAGATAAGTGGGAAGTATCACTATCCGAGGGATTGACAGCAAACGAAGCTAACAACCGACTTGAACAGGAAGGCTATAACGAAATCGCTGATAAAGAAAAAATACCAACATGGAAGCTGTTTTTAGAAAGCTTTAAAGACGCAATGGTCGTTGTTCTCCTCGTGGCTGCAATCGTACAATTAGTACTGGGAGAATTAATAGAATCGATCATTATTTTCGTCGTTATTTTGTTAAACTCTATTATTAGTGTGGTGCAAACGAAGAAGGCAGAAAGTTCACTAGATGCACTTCGGGATATGTCTGCGCCAGAGGCTAAAGTAATTCGTGACGGCACAAGTCATACCATAATGGCTCGTGAATTAGTACCTGGTGATATTGTCTTGCTTGAGGCAGGGGACTACATACCAGCCGATGGTCGTCTTATGGAAGCTGAATCATTAAAAATTAATGAAGGTATGCTGACAGGTGAGTCTGATGCGGTAGAAAAAATCACTGAACCGATTGAAGAGGAAGTATCAATCGGTGATCAGAAAAACATGGTGTTTTCCAGTTCGTTAGTCGTTAATGGACGAGGTACTTTCGTTGTGACAGCAACTGGCGAGAAAGCAGAGATTGGAAAAATTGCCGAAATGATTGAAACAGCGGAAGCAAAACAAACACCATTGCAACGAAAACTGGATTCTTTCAGCAAAAAGTTAGGGATTGCGATTTTACTTATTTGTATCGTTATCTTTGCCGTACAAGTTGGTCGGATTTGGTTTAATGATGCTAATGTTGATATGACAAAAGCCATCTTAGATGCTTTAATGTTCTCGGTTGCAATTGCAGTAGCAGCTATTCCTGAGGCTTTGCAGTCGATTGTGACGATTGTTTTATCAGTAGGCACTAATAAAATGGCCAAGCAGCACGCGATCATTCGCCGTTTACCGGCAGTAGAAACACTTGGTTCAACGAGTGTTATTTGTACCGATAAAACCGGAACATTAACCCAAAATAAAATGACTGTTACAGAAGTATATTTGCCGGAAATAGAGGATCCGTTCAGTAATAAAAAATCTTCGAAAAGTGAACGATTACTCATTCAAACTGCAGCACTTTGTAATGATTCCTATATTAATGAAGATAACAATGAAATAGGAGATCCGACAGAAATTGCACTGATTCGATTAGCGGATAAGCAAAACCAGCCATATAAAGAATTGCGAAATAAATATACGCGTGAAGCAGAACTGCCTTTTGACTCTGAAAGAAAAATGATGTCGACTGTCTATACAATTGATGGAGAACGGTTGATGTTAATCAAAGGCGGTCCAGATGTAATGTTAGACCGTGCAAATACTATTTTAGTTAACGGAGAGCAACAAGAACTAACTTCAGAATGGCTGGAACATTTAGAGAAGCAAAATGAGCGTTACTCCAAGCAAGCTTTACGTGTTTTAGCATTTGCATATAAAAAAATTGAAAAAGATCAACAGATCACATTAGATGATGAACAAGATTTCACTTTAATCGGCTTTACGGCAATGATGGATCCACCAAGAGATGCCGTTTATGGATCCATTGAAGAGGCGAAAAAAGCAGGTATAAAACCTGTCATGATCACCGGTGACCATAAAACAACCGCAGAAGCGATCGGTAAGGATATCGGATTAATGGCTGAAGGTGATTTAGCTGTTACTGGTAAAGAATTGGACGATATGACTGATACAGAATTAGACGAGAAATTAGAACATATTGCTGTTTATGCCCGAGTTTCACCTGAAAATAAAATCCGAATTGTGAAAGCATGGCAGCGCAAAGACCAAATTACTGCAATGACAGGTGATGGGGTCAATGATGCACCAGCGTTAAAACAGGCTGATATTGGAATTGGCATGGGAAGTGGAACCGATGTGGCGAAGGATTCGGCAGCAATGATTTTAACCGATGATAATTTTGTATCGATTGTAAAAGCAGTAAGTGTAGGACGTACGGTCTTCGATAATATCAAAAAATCGATTGCATATTTATTTGCTGGTAACTTAGGTGCAATTATTGCGATTTTGTTTGCCGTAATCATGAATTGGGCTAATCCGTTCACTGCATTACAATTATTATTTATCAACCTTGTAAATGATTCATTACCGGCTATCGCATTAGGGATGGAAAAATCAGAACCCAACGTCATGAAGCGTAAGCCACGAAAAATAGATGAAGGGATTTTCGCTGAAGGTACATTACGATCTGTTATTATCCGAGGGTTGTTAATTGGGGTGGCAGTTATTATCTCTCATTATATTGGATTGCAGCACTCAGAAGGAATGGGGGTAGCAATGGCATTTACCACTCTTATTCTGTCGCGAACGTTACAAACCTTTCCGGCAAGGTCAAATGTCCAGACTGCTTTTGGTGCAGGATTTTTCCAAAATAAATATGTATTAGGGGCTGTCGTAGTTGGGTTTGTACTATATTCGATTACGATTATGCCTTTCGCAAGAGAAGTGTTCCATATTCCAGCTGAATTTGGCTGGACCCAAGGATTCATTGCTTTTGCACTAGCACTCGGAAGTGTGTTATTAATGGAAAGTGTGAAGGTGTTTAAAAATAAAAAGTAAATAATGGTAAGACTAGTGCTACTGGTGGCGACCTAATAAGAATATCGCGTCAACAGTAGCACTATTTCATTACTTTTTCACCAATTAGATAGGGAATTATGATAAGATATATGTAAGGGTTTTCAATTATAAAGGAACTGTAAAAAATTCTATGAAAACTAAGTGAAACA
>NZ_WJID01000111.1:0-8217 GCF_010994055.1 Gracilibacillus thailandensis
TTAATTGCCATTTCATACATTTTTTACTTGCCAAATACAGGAAATTGTACAATTGCTATGGAGAAAGACTTGATTCAAGAATACAGATAACTTTCGAGAAAAAGAATTAAATGTCAAGTTAAGGGATTTCAACAGCAAATATAAAGGTAGATATGACAGCGGACCAAGTTTTAGCGGTGATACATTTGAGACTAATGCTAATTTGTCCGCTGATCAATTTAGCTTCTTATTTATAAATAAGAAAAAATTAATGATAATGAACTGTTACTGAACATGCTTGATTAGATTTTATCCTTTCTCAATTTTACTTATTAACCATTGGTCTTCTTGGAAAGTAAAATAAATTGTTAGGTTTATAGCGCCATATAAATCTGAGCTGTGCTCTTGGTTAATGAAGTACTCTGTCTCAGAAAGTCTTTCTATTGTATAAGGTTGATCTAATAAAAATGATATATGTCCATCCATTGGGATAACCCCTAGTTTGTTGTTATACTCCACAAGCCTGTAATCCCATAAGTCTTTTGCTAGATCATAAGTCATAAAAGTTGAAAGATAGTCATAATATTCCTTTTTAGAACTAAAAGTTTTCGATTCAAAGGAAGTTATAGAATCGGGACCATCTTCTGGTGTTAAGGATTCCTCAAAGGTCATATTTTCTGTTAAATAATCTCCCATGTTATTGTATTTTTTAACTAATTGAATAAAAGTTTCCTCATCAACAGTCTCATTTTGATTAACTTGATTATTAGAATCTTCCGCATTAGAATCTTTATTATCTTCTATAGAGGTATTTTCATTATGCTTACTTACATTATGATCAATATCATTTTTATTATTTTCAATGGTATGGATTTCTTCGCTTTCTTGTTCTTTTTGTTTAAAAAAGCCTTCAGGAATTATTTCTTTTACACTAATATTCAATTCTGAAAAAGGAGAGGCACTTTGTTCTAGTATAATATTGTTTTCCGATTGTATCCAAAAAGGGAAACTTATTGCGAGTATCAACACTAAGGAGAATATAAAAGTTGTTAATCCTGTAATAATAAAAGGATGTCTCCTTTTTTTAAATAAAGATTGTGTAACTTTTTCCTTATTATCTATAGAAAAGTAAACATTCTTGTCTAAATGATTTTTTAAATGACTTTTAACTTGGGAATCAAAATGATCCATCTTTATATCCCCTCTTTTCCAGTTCTTTTTTTAGGTAAGCTTTACCCCTAATGAACCTTGTTTTAGTAGTATGAAAGTTTAATTTTAAAGTGATACTTATATCTTTGAGTTTAAAATCTTGCAAATAATAAAGAATTAATATTTCTTTATACTTTGGTTTTAAGCTGGAGATAGTATTTATGATTTCATTTTTTATCTCTTTTTGTTCCGCCATTTTTTCAGCAGAATTTGTAGAGTTATCATTGTATAAATCTGAATCAATTACGGGTTTATGAATAATATTTCGTATACTCCATTTTCGGTGGTAGTCTTTGCATTTGTTTAATGTGATTCTAATTAACCAAGTTTTGTAATCTGATTCATGGCGGAATGTGTTTAAGTGCATATAACAAGATATAAATACTTCTTGAACAATATCGTCACATTGTGATTTATCCTTCAGATAAAGGTAAGCAATTCTTTTTAATTCGTCACCATAGTCTTCCATTAGTTTAGTTAACAAATCTTCCTTTAATTGTACACTCTCTAACCTGTTATTTATTTCCAATACCCCCCACCTCCCTTTATAAATTAGACGTAACCAAAAGAAAAAGTTATTCAAAATTCAGCAATTCTTTTTATTTAAGGATAGAGTAATTTTGAGACTGGTACAAATGGTTACTTTAAATTTACTGATATGGATAGTTTGGAGTATATATATTTCCATTCAGTACGATATTGGAATTCATAGGGGGATTAAAAAACAAGGGATTATGATCGATGAAAATTCTATCATTACAAAAACTGTTATGAGACAAGAGCATAATTTACTTACTAAGAGAATATACGAATATTATGTGTTTAACCTTGATTTGAAGCAGCATACTTCTAACCTATATATCGGGAAGTTGTAGCATCCTCCTGCGCCTCTTATATCTAATATGACTTTCTTTAAAGCTCCATCTTATCCTTAGTATATGATATAGTACGGAGTGACTTTAAAAAGACTAAAGTAAAAACAAATAATACAGTTTGATTAATGACTTTTTTAATTACCTTAAAACTTGTAATCTTTTTGTAACAAAAATGAGTCCATAATGTAATTTAATTCGTCTAAATGAGTGAGAATAAAATATGGAGGGATAAAATTAGTATGAAAAAATGGTTGTTATTAATAGTAGTTACTGGAGTATTAATTGGATGTGGACAACAGGAGGATGAAGTAACTCCAAATGAATCAGTTAATGATGAAAGCGAAGAAAATGTACTTGAAGAAGCATCTACAGATTCTAATGTTAAAGCAGAGGCTAGTGAAGAGAATGAAGAAGCTGTTACAAAAGAATCTGATCAACAGTTGACAACAACATCACTAGAATCCGAAGATGATTCACAAAAAAGTAAGGATGCAACCAAAGAACAAAGCGTAGATAAACAAGAAATCGATATTGAATTTATCAAAAACGAATTAAAAATCGGAATGACTGAAAATGATGTTAAAAATTTAATAGGGGATCCTTCTAAAACAGGCAGTGATGCAATGACAGCTCAGCCATTCTGGCGTTATAACATTAGACCAGCAAAAGGGTATTACTTCGAAGGACCTTATGACAACCCAGAAATCATTGATGCTCTCGATACCGAGGGGTTAAAGAATAACGAAGTAGACATTATTTTAGGTTTATTGTGGAAAGAAGGTAAAGTAGATTTTATTAGTGCATCTTACGCTACAGAAAATGATGAAATAATAACATATAGAATGTTTGAGGATGGTACTACGGACGAATCTTAAAAAATGAGACATTCACCTTATCGGTGAGTGTCTTTTTTATTCACAAAATATTAAGGAAGTGATTAAGAACGGTCGGTAACTAAACACATTTACCAAAACTCAAAGATGTAAGGAATAAGTTGATAACACACACATCGAAAAGATTCCCTATCGTATCTCTATGGCAATCGCCTTACGCGACAGGTAACAAGACAAGGGGCAAATTGCTTTATTGCTAGCCAGATGGAACATGAGCTAATTTTAAGAATTTTCCTTGTACAAAAGGTAAGAAAATTAGAGAAAATGATTTATAGAATGGAGAAAGTTTTTTAATTTATGAAAATGAGGAACAAACAACTGTATAGTGACACCTTTTAACCTTCAAATTTGATTATAAAGGTGAAGGGAGGTGGCACACATGGCTTCTGCAGAAAGAATTGATTCCAGATTACAATTAACATTCGAAGAAGGCACAGACCCAGTCTCTGGAGATCCGATTTATAAGAACAAGTCTTTTAACAACGTGAAGTTAGATGCGACAGCAGACCAGCTGCTAGCGATCACGCAAGTACTTGTCCCATTACAACAAATGGACTTATATTCGGTGAAACGTAATGACACAGAATTAATCACAGAGGATTAATCCAAAAATCATAAGAACTAGGGAGGTGTAGGTAATGAAGAAGATAGAATTAAAATTCGAAAATGAAGAAGGGAAAACAGTTACTTTCTCATTGGATAATCCAGTGGAGCCTGTCGATGCAGTTCAAGTTAATGCAGCAATGGATGCCATCCTTAATGAAAATGCCTTCTTTTCTTCTGGCGGTGATTTAGTCGCAAAGAAAAGCGCCCGCATTGTCGAACGAAATGTTAGCGAAATCGAAATTTAAGGTAACAAAAAGGAGAGCAGATCAGCTCTCCTTTTCATTTAGGTGATGTAAGCACGTTTCAAGGAGAAAGCATTCTGAAATTATCCGAACAAAATACAACCACTTTAAGGAGAGGAGTTCATCACATGGAGCAAACATGGATATCGTTAGTTACCGATCTCGGTTTTCCAGTTGCGGTGACTTTTTATTTGTTACACCGTATCGAAACGAAGCTCAATACATTAATTGAGTCCATTGTTGCTTTACCTGAGAAAATGAGGTAGTAAATGATTTAACCTCAGCTAACCCCCATAGTTAGCTGAGGTCATTAAAGAAGGCTGTTAGACGGTCGGTTCGAATGTTTGGCAATCTGTTTCTTTCTCATTGGCAGCACTTTTACCGGTATGACTGACAACATAGATGGTAGCTGCATGACATCTATTGCCCTCAGCCCAGAACTTACAGTTATTTACCTCACATTTAACATCTTTCGCCATCTCACACACCTCCTATATGGATATTCTGATTCAATAATCCAAAATAATGTGTGGGAAAATTTACTTTTGCGGGTACTTGGCTAGCAACTCTGAAATGTAAGAATTTTTAGGATAAATATAATAATTATCGGCTGCTTTTTTGTAGACACTTTTCTGATAATAAATATCTCCTAGAATGGCATGACAATATTTCGCATCAAGTGAATTTCCTGTCAACTGGAAATAAGGGATGATTTCATTTGTGAGTTTGTTTCGGTAATTTTCAGAGCCATGTGTCCCTTGAATAATGCCTTTTAATAAGTAGAAATAATAGTCATACTTTTTATTTTTGTTAAGCGATTTTCCACCATCTATCACATTTAGTGCCATCTCCTCATCTTCAAGCAATGCGTATATAAGAGCGTTGAAAAAGATATAGATGACTTTTAATGGAATTATTTTTTCATTGTAGATAGCTTTTCTGCAATATTTTAGTGCGCTTTCAAAATCGTTGTCTGCTAAGTAAGCAGTGCCTAATAAATAATAGATGTAATTTCTATGTATGCTTGTGTAGTTATCCAGAATGGTATGTAATTCTTGAATGATATTCTTTATTGGTAGTTGTTGGCTGCGAAGGGAACTTTTAATCTTGATGATTCGAGATAATAAAATGTTGGGTTGATTTAACGTTGATTGAAATATCGATAGTGCAGTGGAGGCATAGGAAACAGAACATAGGGTTTGTCCGATTTTATCATAGGCAAGAGCGTAGTATAGGTGAATTTCACCATCTTTTTCAAACTTAACAGGATCCTGCTTACTCGCTATATTTAAATAAGTGAATGCATCCTTTATATGGTCGAGTAACAAATAATATAAGCCGATTGATTTGTGAAAAGGATAGTTGTTAGCGGGAGTAAGGGTATCAGCAAATTTCTTAGCATCTTCTAAGAATTTCTCAGCTGCATCTGTGTGGAAAAGATTAAGTGCATGTTGGAAATTGCACCATGTATATATGACACGTTGATTATAAAAATAAGTTATCGGAAATTTTTTGAGCTCTTTGTAGTATTTATTGGCGGTCGCATAATTTCTTTGGTTGATGCTTTGTTGCCAGGAGGTTAATTGAGTATTGAGCGGATGGTATTCTGGATGGGATAGTTCTCTTATTTGCAGGACTTTTGCGATCCTCGACATTAGTTCTTCAGAGGGGTAAGATTGACCCGATTCAACTCTACTGATCGTTGTAACACTTGTGTTCACTTTTTTGGCTAATTTTCCTTGAGTCCAATTGTGTTCTTTACGATATTTACGAATTAATTTTCCTTTTTCATACACTGATTTCACATCACTTTCCTCATAAGATTTAGTACAATATATATAATACTATAGAATCATTCTAAAATCCACATATATTTACTAAAATATTCTATTTATTTACAAATAATCTCAATTAAAAAGAGGAGTATTAATATAATTATTAAAATGATAAATGTTTTTAAACCGATCAACGGTACAATAAAGAGTAACCAGATGATAAACATGGCGAAACCAACAATCATGATGAAGCAAAAATAAAAAAACCTTTTCATGGTGTTGTTATCTCCTTTAAGTATGTGGTTACTATAAGTTATGACAATCGCCCAAAATCGTGATTTTTGAGATATTTTCCAAGTTAGCATATAATGTGTGGTTGAAGGGGGAATATATCGTGAAAAACATTAATATTAATGATTATCGTAAACCAGATTACCCAATTGATGATATCTTTTTAAAGCGCTGGTCACCTCGTTCTTTTTCAGAACAAGAAGTGGATGAAGAGACATTGATGTCAGTATTGGAGGCATCACGTTGGGCACCATCTGCAAGTAACAAGCAGCCGTGGCGTTTTATCATTGCAAGAACAGAAGAGGACCGCAAGAAGTTTCAATCTTTTATTATGGATGGGAATCTCGCTTGGTGTGACAAGGCACCCGCATATGTACTAATTATCTCTGATACAGAAGTTGGAGGAACACACGGTTTTGATACTGGTACAGCTTGGGGTTATTTAGCTTTACAAGCAATGCAAAAAGGACTCATCACACACGCAATGGGTGGATTTTATAAGGATAAAGCTCGTGAAGTTTTAAACATTCCAGAGCAATATGCAATTCATGCTGTCGTTGCAATCGGCTACCAAGATGAAAAAGAAAAATTAGAGGAAAAATTCCAAGAACGTGAACAACCGTCTGACCGTCGCCCGCTAACAGAAACGGTTATGGAAGGTGAATTTAGAGGTTGATTTTTTGGTACACGCACATTTTATAAGATGTGCGTGTTTTTTCTTGGATAAGTATTTCTCTAGGATAAATGCTAATAACTAGGGAAGCGAAGCACATATCCCCGGAAGCGGAGGGCATATCCCTGGAAGAGCGCCACATATCCCCGGAAGCGAGCATCTTGCTCCATGGAAAAAGTCTTCCCTTCCGGGGATACAAGCTGACATCCAGGGAAGAGAAGGAGTTATCCTCGGAAGCGGAGGACATATCCCCGGAAGAGCGCCACATATCCCCGGAAGCGAGCACCTTGCTCCATGGAAAAAGTCTTCCCTTCCGGGGATACAAGCTGACAACCAGGGAAGAGAAGGAGTTATCCTCGGAAGCGGAGGACATATCCCCGGAAGCGAGCACCTTGCTCCATGGAAAAAGTCTTCCCTTCCGGGGATACAAGCTGATATCCATGGAAGCGAAGCAGTTATCCCCGGAAGCGGAGGACATATCCCCGGAACAGAGCCAAGTATCCAAGGAAAAGAATCCTAAAATCATGAATTGAATGTTTGCATCTACGAGTAATCGATTATACCGAACTTAATAATGTAACTATTTTCTCTCTGCATGCAACTTTCACGAATAGATACACAAACTACTACCTGATGAGGTGGTTATTTTGGTACAAGGAGCTATTAATCAAAATACTAAGTTAACCAAAGATTGGTTGCAAAATTATGTGGATGACTGGGTGGATTTTTATTTGAAACATACGGGGGAAGGGGAAGTTGCTTCCTATATACCACTTTTAAGTCAAGCAGAAAAGAGTCACTTGGGAATTTCAATCATGGGGATTAACGGAGTTACGATTGAGTCTGGAAATGTTGATATTCCTTTCACGTTACAAAGTATATCCAAAGTTTTTACCTTTATTGTAGCATGTATGGAAAGAGGCGTTCCCTATGTATTAGATCGGGTTGATGTGGAGCCAACTGGTCAGGCTTTTAATTCGATTATGCATCTAGAAATGAAGCAGCTCAAAAAGCCATTTAACCCATTTGTGAATGCTGGTGCAATTACCGTAACTTCGCTATTGAACGGTAAAACATCTGATGAGAAACTGGAGCCCCTTTTTCAGTTGTTGGAAACTATTCTAGGATACCGTCCTTCATTAAATACGGATGTCTTCGAATCGGAAAGAGAAACCTCGATGAGAAATCGAGCTATTGGATATTATCTAGTCGAAACGGGTTATCTGGAATCAGAGTTAGAACTGACATTGGAAACGTATTTTAAACAATGTTCAATTGAAATTTCCCTTCAGGATTTGGCGCATTTAGGAACGGTATTAGCAAATGACGGTAGAGATCCTAAAACAGAGATAGAAATTATACCAAAGCAATTTGCACGTTTAGCAAAGTCCTTGATGTTGACTTGCGGGATGTATGATGCATCTGGGAAATTTGCTGCGTATGTCGGAATTCCAGCTAAAAGTGGTGTTTCTGGTGGAATTATTGCCGTTTCTCCTCCTAGAGCAAGACAAGAAGATCTTCCTTTCCTTGAAGGGTGTGGAATCGGAGTCTATGGCCCTGCGCTTGATAAACAAGGCAATAGTATCGCAGGAATTAAACTTCTCCGGCATATAGCAAAACAGTGGGATTTAAGTATATTTTAACGTTCTTCAGAAAGAAGTCTCCCTCTTCAAG
>NZ_WJID01000112.1:0-331 GCF_010994055.1 Gracilibacillus thailandensis
AAAGTTATAAAAGTATTCCCGCTTACTCGACCTAACTTTCCCAAGCAAAAAACGCTTGGAAAAGTGGATCTTCAGATCAAACCATTCCCACAGGAGTGAAAGTGGGCGGCCTTCGTTAAGATATACTCCACAACACTTATCCGAAATCAGCCAGTTGATTTCTCCACCATATGTAACAGAATTACAGCTGATTAGAACTGTAGTAAAACAAAAAATTTAGATCCGTGAATTCATTCCTTTCTATAATCAGAGAACAAAAATAGCGTAGGCAGAATACGGAGACTCCTGTGGGATCAGCACGAGCCGAAGATCCACTTGGTAAAGTGGTTTT
>NZ_WJID01000113.1:0-7596 GCF_010994055.1 Gracilibacillus thailandensis
GTTCAGTGCACTATCTACGGGAGGATGCACAGAGCACAGAGCAGATCCTCAAAAGAGTTACTCCGCAGTTTATGTTTGATGTGGAGGAGCGATTTTCTGATCAAATAAGAAGCAGACACCGGAAAGGTGCCTGCTTCTTATTTTTTGGCTTTTACTTTTGGTAAGATTTTATCTTTCTTTACTTTTGACGTACGATCCCATGTTTCGGGGTTATTTGGGTCATAAAGTTCGATGAATTTGATAACTTCTTTTGCAATTGGAGTCGGTGTTGATGCACCAGCAGTTACGGCAACTTTTGACACACCTTCTAACCATTCATATTGAATTTCAGAAACATCAGCAATGCGATATGCTTGAGTACCAGCTTTTTCAATAGAAACTTGTGCTAAACGGTTGGAGTTATTACTGCGAGGATCTCCCACAACTAAAGTTAGATCGGCATCCTTCGCTTGTTCCGCTACTGCTTCTTGACGAACCTGGGTTGCCATACAGATTTCTTGTTCCAGCTCCGTTTGCGGATATTTTTCTTGAACTTTAAGCATTACATCATAAACATCCCATTGACTCATGGTTGTTTGATTGGTTACTAAGATTTTTTCAGCATTAATATGAAGATTTTCAACATCTTCTTGATTTTGTATTAAATGAACATGATCCGGTGCTACACCTACTGCACCCTCAGGTTCTGGATGGCCTTTCTTACCAATGTAGACAATTTCATAATTGTTTTTAACTTTCTCACGAATCAAATCATGTGTTCTTGTAACATCCGGGCATGTTGCATCAAGAACAGTCAACCCTTTTTCTTCTGCACGTTTCTTTACTTCTGGCGATACACCGTGAGCTGTGAAAATAACTGTCCCATCTTCAATTTCCTCTAACAAGTCTCCACGATTTTTTCCATCTAATGTGTAAACACCTTGTTCTTGGAAGGCGTTGGTTACATGCGAATTATGAACAATCATACCAAGTATATAAATAGGGCGAGGTAGATTGGGATCCTTCACTGCATTTTGAGCAATTACCATTGCATCGACAACTCCATAGCAATACCCTCTAGGAGCAATCTTAATTACTTCCATTCTGGTTCCCCCTCTGTACTTTCTACTAGAGATCAAGTAAAATGTTTAATAGCGGACTTGAATTTGTCCAATACTTATATTATAAAGGTATTTGCTACAATTGACAAAGATATTTGTTAACTAGAAGGAGAATAACATGGAAAAGCATTTATTTAGACAATATGCATTGAACGATTGGATGAATGAAGTGATTGGTAAGCTTGGATTTTATGAGCCTACTGCAATTCAAGCCAAAGTCATCCCAGAGGCATTAAAAGGTAAGGACATTATTGGACAATCAGAAACTGGATCAGGGAAAACTCATGCGTTTCTCATCCCCTTATTGGATAAAATTGACACCAGTCAATCCGAAACCCAGATTGTTTTAACGGCACCAACAAGAGAACTTGCTATCCAAATATATGATGAAGTGAAGAAGATTATGCAGTTTTCTGGGAATGAGGATGATTGGCGCGCAAAGTTAATTATCGGTGGCACTGACAAAAAAAGAATGGTTGAAAAAATGAAACAACCGCCACATATCGTCGTAGGTACACCAGGACGTATTTTAGATTTGATTCAAGAAGGAGTATTGGATATTTATTCCGCACGTTCCTTTGTGATCGACGAAACGGATTTAATGTTAGAACTAGGACTTATTGAAGAAATTGACCGAATTCTAACCAATGCAGATCCTGATATTCAAGTGATGGTGTTTTCAGCTACAATTCCAGAGAAATTACAGCCATTTCTTAAGAAATACTTGCATACACCACTTTATGTCAACATTGATGATCGCTTAGCTCCTGAGAAACTGGAGCATCGGTTAATTGATCTTAGACATCGCGAACAAGCTGATGTTATTTTTGATATTTCCAAGATCATTCAACCATATTTAGCAATTATTTTCACCAATGGTAAAGAAAATGCCAATCAATTAGCGGAGCAATTACAAGCTAAAGGGTTAGAGGTTGGACTCATTCATGGCGGTCTTAATCAACGGGAACGAAAACGAGTCCTTAAGGAAATTCAGCAGTTAAAGTATCAATATATTGTCGCTACTGATCTTGCAGCACGTGGTATTGATATTAAAGGTGTTAGTCATGTGATTAATGCGGAATTACCAAAAGAAGAATCATTTTATTTACATCGGGTTGGCAGAACCGCACGTGCAGGAATGGAAGGAACAGCGATAAATCTTTATCATGAAGAAGATATAGCACTTATTAAGAAGTTGGAGAAAAAAGGATTAACTTTTACCTTTTATGATGTCGTAAAAGGGGAATGGCGTGAAGCTAAAGCATGGAATGTAAGGCAAAAGCGCGAAAGGCAAGAAAGTGATATTGAGAAAAAAGCATGGCAGCAAACGAGAAAACCAAAAAAAGTGAAACCAGGCTATAAGAAAAAAATGAAAAAACAACAGCAGAGAGTAAAAAAGAAAATAGAAAGAAATCAATTTAAGAAAAAATAGAAAAGGTGAGAGGAATTATGTTAAAAATTGGATCACACGTATCAATGAGTGGAAAGAAAATGCTATTAGGCTCAAGTGAAGAAGCAGTATCATACGGTTCAACGGCTTTTATGATTTATACAGGAGCTCCACAAAATACTAGAAGAAAACCGATAGAAGAATTAAATATTGAAGCAGGACGTCAACATATGGAAAAAAATGGTATTGTGGATGTTGTCGTGCATGCTCCATATATTATCAATATTGGAAATGCAAAAAAGAAAGAAACATTTGAACTAGGCGTATCGTTTTTAAAGAGTGAAATTGATCGAACAGAAGCAATCGGTGCTAAGCAAATTGTGTTACATCCAGGTGCACATGTTGGTGAAGGAGTCGATACAGGAATAGCTAAAATTATTGAAGGATTAAATGAAGTACTAGACCCTAAACAAGATGTCCAAATTGCATTGGAAACAATGGCTGGTAAAGGTTCAGAAATCGGTCGAAGTTTTGATGAATTAGCTAAAATTATCGATGGTGTAACACATAACGAAAAACTTTCCATCTGCATGGATACTTGTCATATCCATGACGCTGGATACCCAATCGTAGATGATTTTGATGGGGTTTTAAATCAGTTCGACAAAATAATCGGTCTTGATCGATTAAAAGTTGTCCATATTAATGACAGTAAAAATGTCCAAGGCGCAGGAAAAGACCGTCATGAAAACATTGGATTTGGTCACATTGGATTTGAAACGATTCATAACATTGTCCATCATGATCAACTAACAGAATTGCCGAAGATTTTAGAAACTCCTTATGTTGGAGAAGACAAAAAAAATAAAAAACCTCCATATAAATTTGAAATTGAAATGTTGAAAAATGGTTCGTTTGTTACAGATTTAAAAGAACATATTGTGAACCAGTAAAATTTCCATGAAAACAATCATATATTACTAAAATGTATAGCTTAAAAACTCTGCCGATAAAAATGGCAGAGTTTTTTGATGGATGACTTGTTTGAATGTAGCTTGTTGCTGCGACTGCATTACAAGAAGCATGCCCTTTTTCGATTTTTATCAAGATGTACTATATAAGTCGAACTACAAGTTTAAAAGCGGGGGTAACAAACGCTAACATACTGATCAGTCTCAACTTTATTTGAAATAATCTTCTACTCCATATTCTTTAATTAGTTTATGAAATAGTTGCTGACAAGCCTTAGCTGTTTTTATATCTGTGATTTGCGCAAGTTTCCTTAGCATTTGTGTTCGATCTTCAGCATTTGTCGGATCATAATTGCTTCTTTTTAAATGACTGGATATTAATTTTGCTTGGTTTTCTGTGATAGCAATATCATATTTCTTAGCATATTCTGTAATCTCTTTTGCACTGATTTTCCTCATTTTATTAAGCATAATATGTTTGGTTAAACCGTTCATATCAAAAACTCCTTTATTCTCGTTTCATTATTTTATGCAATAATGTTTATTTTTTGTGCATATGGGTAATAAGAGTAGAGTGTAAATCATTTGCATTAATCGACATTTTTCGCTAACATATAGCGCTGTAGATTAAAACTACAATATCGACTAATGCTTGAAAAGCAAAGGAGTGTATTTTTACATGTCAAAAAAGATACAATGGATTAGCATTGTATTTACTTTGGTGCTTATAGGATGGAGCTATTATCAAGTAAATTCATATAAATCAGAAATGCAAGCACTAAAGAAAGATAAGGTTGAATTAGAGCAAGAAGTGCAAAATATGGAATCACAAGCTCAATATATTTTAACCCAAGCTAATCAAAAAGAAGTGGAGCTGACACATGAAACATGGCCGAAATATTACGATATAGCAGAGGTTATGGTGGAGGAAAGTGAAGGGGAATTTTTGAGACCATGGGCGATCTATTTAGTGAAAGAAGCTGAAACATATGGTATCGATCCATTTATTATTTATGAACTGTTAAAAGTTGAAACAGGTAACAGTTTTGATCCAGAATTAGTTGGTCCAGAAACAAAATATGGACATGCATACGGTATGGCCCAGTTTATGAAAAATACTGCACCATGGATAGCAGATATGGCCGATATGCCTTATGAAGATGAACTTTTATTTGATCCGTATTATTCGATAAAATTATCTTTAGTTTATATTGATTATTTATATGATCAATATGACAATTGGGATGAAACATTGACTGCCTATCATCGTGGTATGGCAGGCTTAGAGCAATATAAGCTAAAAAATGGGCATGCCAATAGTGAATATGCTTCGCGTATTCAAAAGAATGCTCAAAAATATAAAGAATATGTTGCATATGCACCGTAATGGAAAGTAGAATTTACCACGTAACAGCATAAAGAAATAAGGCATACTAAAAATGTACCTCTAAAAGAAAGGGAGGGTTTATAGTATGCCAGAGCATCAGAATGACCAACAAGTTGAGAATGCTCCTAAAATCGATAACGGACGTATCGATGAAGCACCTCAATCTAAACAATTTGTTGCTACAGATGAGTTGTATGCAGTAGATGAGGCGTATAAAAGGGAAGCAGAAACTTCTGCTGAGTTATCAGCTAATGAGTTTAATCGCCCTGTAGAATCTGAAGAACAAGAAACAGAAATGCAATCAGATGTTAACACTGCATGGGGTTGGGCTGGTTTAGTTTTAGCATTAGCTTCCTTTTTCGTTTGGCCGCTGATACTGGCAATTGGTGGCATTGTTTTAGGGTTTATTTCCAGACAACAAGGTGCCAATACGCTAGGTAATGCTGCTATCGTAACAGCGATAGTTTCTATATTAATTTCGCTGATATTTATACCGTTATAAATAACAAAGGCAAGCCGTGTATGGCTTGCCTTTTGTTTATTTCTTTATATTTCTTGTACTTCTTCTTTTTGTTTTTGGATATATTCCTCAGCAATTTTATCGACTTCTACTTTTAGTTCTTCTACCATAGTTTCTTCGGGAACTTTTCGGATAATTTCACCGTGACGGAATAATAAACCTTCTCCACGAGCACCTGCGATACCAATATCTGCCTCACGAGCTTCTCCCGGACCATTTACAGCACATCCTAGCACTGCAACTTTGATAGGTGCTTTAATAGTTGAAATATATTCCTCAACCTCATTAGCAATCTTAATTAGATCAATTTCAATACGTCCACAAGTAGGGCAAGAAATTAATGTTGCTGCATTAGATGCTAAGCCAAATGATTTTAGTAACTCTTTAGCAACTTTAACTTCTTCTACAGGATCCGCACTTAATGAAATACGCATAGTGCTTCCGATCCCTTTACTTAGAATGGCCCCCATACCAGCGGCACTTTTGATACTTCCTGCGAAAAGAGTTCCAGATTCTGTGATTCCTAAATGTAACGGATATGGAATAACTTCTGCTGCTTTTTCATACGCTTCAATTGCTAACTTAACATCTGAAGCCTTTAAAGACACAACAATATCATGAAAGTCCAAGTCCTCTAGAATTTTAATATGATGAAGTGCACTTTCAACCATACCATCAGCTGTAGGATAACCGTATTTTTCTAAAATGTGGCGCTCAAGAGAACCTGCGTTTACTCCAATTCGAATTGGAATACCTTTCTCTTTTGCAGCATTTACCACTGCTTCCACTTTATCTCTCTTTCCAATATTACCAGGATTAATACGAATTTTGTCTGCGCCACCTTCAATTGCTTTAAGCGCAAGTTTATAATTAAAGTGAATATCAACTACAAGTGGAATGTTGATTCTTTTTTTTATTTCAGGAATGGCATTGGCAGCACGCTCGTCTGGACAAGCGACACGCACAATTTGACAGCCAGCTTCTTCAAGCCGTTCAATTTCTTTAACAGTTGCTTCGACATCGTGTGTTTTGGTTGTTGTCATCGATTGAATGACTACTTCATCTTTTCCACCAACCATCACATTTCCTACTTTTACAGGTCGTGTATCTTTCCGATGTATTAAAGCCATAAATAAAATCGCTCCTTTAATTCAGTTTCCCAAAAATTCATTCATATAAATGGTAAATCACTGTTAGCATTTATTAAATTAACTATCATCAGTGGCAGAAATTTATTACCATTGTCCATTATAAAGGTTAAAATAAGAAAAGAGAAGTATCAAACCTTATTCTTCATGAAAAAATAATAATTTGAAACTGATGAACACTTTTCTTCGTATGTTATGATAGATAGAAAAAACCTGATTTGAGGTGAGCAAATGTTTACAATAACTGCAGATTGGATGAGTTTTGTCATCGTTGCTTTAGCAACACTATTTCTTATTGGTGAACTACTCGTCAATGCAAAAGGCATTTTCAGTGTTTTAGGTTTAGGATTTATCACTATTTATTTTGCTTCATTTTTAGATCCTGGTATGTTTTTTATTATGATCATTATTTATTTCTTCGGATTAATGCTGATGGTAATTGATGGTAAGGTTATCAATGATGGTACCTTAGCAGTAATAGGTCTTGTTTGTATGATCGTATCCGTTGGATTTACCGCCCAAAACATGTCTGCTGGCTTGTATGCGGTTATTGGTGTGTTTATTGGGGCAATCAGTTCGTTAGGCTTTTTAAAGGTTTTTAAGAAGCGTCAAATGTGGACCAAAATTACATTGTTTGATCAATTGACAGATGAAGCAGGTTACTCAAGTATTAATCAATCATATAAAGAGTTGGTGGGTGAAACGGGAGTAACAACAACAGATATGAGACCGATAGGAACAGTATTAATTGGAGAAAAGGAATATAGCGCAATTACGGAAGGAAAATGGATCACCAAAGATACTGAGGTTGAAATCGTAGAGGTAGATGGAACAAGGATACTGGTAAAGGATAAAAAGAAAATAGAAAAGTCTGCTGAGTAAAGCAGACTTTTTTCTTTATATGGAAGAAAGCATAAAGTCAGCACAATGACCGTGCTAAAAAAGTAGTTATTTTGAAAAATTTTATGTGTATTTGCAACGCTCTGACCACTTCTCTTTCCACGGGCACGTTCTCATACTAACTTTACAAAGAAAAACAAGTTGCAAAGTGGATTTTCGGCTCGCGCTATTCCCGCAGGA
>NZ_WJID01000114.1:0-237 GCF_010994055.1 Gracilibacillus thailandensis
TGAATAATTACCTGAAAGGTAATCGGATATGGCAGCTAATTTCATTTCTTTAGTGTAGGTTTTATTGTGGGAAGTCCCCTTTAAACCTTCCACACCGTATTTGTCCACCATTTTCCTCCAATACACAAGGGTAGTATGATGTACACCGTACTTTCTCTGGATCTCACTTAAGCTATATCCTTGATTTTCATAGGCATCCAATACTGTCCGTTTAAATTCAGCAGTATGACCTTTTCT
>NZ_WJID01000115.1:0-7480 GCF_010994055.1 Gracilibacillus thailandensis
TATAGTAGTGTTTTAGAGGTGCTAAAATTGGGTTAATAATTTGTTGTGTTTTATAAAAATTAAATCATGAAAACCGTTATTAATATAATCAATAAAGACCACGTATAAGTATAATGTATAACTTTGTTTTTTGTTTCCGAAAACCTGTACACAAGAGACATTACAAAATAAAAGTATAATATAATAAAATAAATAATAATAATATAAAGTAGTCCCCTCCATTTATCCAACAATTCAGAAAATATATCAAATGAAGCGAAAGTAAATAAGCCAAAAATTGAAAGTAAGGTAATTATCCCAATAATAATTGGTATTTTTTTCCATACAGGAAACTCTAAAAATCTTGGTTTTTTATTTATTTGCAAACTAGTTATTATATATAACCAAGATATTGTAATAAAAATCACCCCTCCACTTAAATACATCATTCGATTATCATTTGTAGGTATACCTAAACGATCAAGAGAAAAGTGAATAATAATTAATGTAAGTATGAAAATAAGAGTTATCACTATTTGAAAAATAGAAAGTTTTCGTTTCTTATGCACAGTTTACCTCCTTGTTTTTTAATAAATAAAATTTCAATTTATACTATTAATTATACCATAAAATGGTTAGTTCCAACCACTTATATCTCCTCCCTTCAAATAAGTTTCTTATTATTTACCAAAGCAAAATAAGTGCATTCTTTTGTGATAACTTAAAATATAATGGATCCACATCATAAAATTCACTCGTACTTGAGTTCGCTTGATATTTCATTCCTTCCACTAAATAAGCCCAAACCGAACTCATACACAGTAAAAATCCTGTTTTCATAAATCATTGCCTTGACATATTATTCCCTCCCTTAATAACAACTTAATAGACAAGTCCATAATCATCCAGATAAAGAAATAATTTTATAATCTCAATTCAAAAAACTTATAAAGAAAACTGGTTAAATCAATCGATGTCATGTCGTGGAAACTATCGAGATAATACCTCATAAGGATCAATCTTTGAGTATTTGAAAGATAAAACAGACTTTTACATGCTATGAAGTGTCGGAAAAAGAACAGCAAAATATAAAGAGTTATATTACCTTATAATCACTAGTTTAGTCAATGGAACTATGCTTAATACAGACACCATCTTCTTCAAATTGCTTAGAGTATTTTTTCTTTACAAAGGGCACACTCTTAACGACGTCGAGTGTTTCATTTTTTCTCTTTATCACAATTATTTGTCGGAAGATAGATTATTAATCCCACACCGTCTTATTTGTATAGAAAACCAATCTGCAGATAGAGAAGAAAGTACGAGCAAGCTAAAAAACAAGAATACTGCCCCCTAACAAAAAAATGCTCCCATCGTCAAATAAATGGTAAATAGAACAACAAATTCCCACTATAAATTTTCCATTCCATTACAAGTCTTTTATAAGGACCTTTCTTTTTTAATGCGAAAAGTGTAATGTTTTCGTATAAACGTCGTCTAATAAGTAAAGAACAACCAAAGACAGACAAACAGGGAGGTCACGAAATGGATGAAGAGTTAATTACCGATTGGTTTGATGCCTATTCTGATGATATCTATCGATTTCTGGTCTATTATACGTCCACATCAGATGTCGAAGATTTAGTACAAGAGGTATTCATTAAAGCAATCGATCGATATGATTCTTTTAAGGGAGATTCCAGTCCTAAAACCTGGTTATTTTCCATTGCCCGTAATTTAGCGATAGATGAAGCCAGAAAACAAACACGACAAGATTGGCGCAAACTGATTAAAACCTATGAGCATAAAATCGACATATCTCCTGAGGATAAACACCTTTTGACTGAAAAAAAGCTGGAGCTGCACAAAGCAATCACAAAACTCAAGCAGGATTACCGGGATGTTGTTATCCTTCGTGGAATCGAGGAGCTATCTGTGACGGAAACAGCAGATATTTTAAAATGGTCTGATTCGAAGGTAAGAGTTACATTCCACCGTGCTTTGAAAGCTTTAAAACTGCAAGTGAAGGAGGTTTATTATGAGTCATAACGAAGACGAATTAATAAAGGAGCTTAAAGAATTGAAAACAAATGCCCAGTTAGATCCAGAAAAGAAAGATTCGATGAAAAAGGCTCTTCAACAACATGCCAAGAAAAAGCGTTCACGATCAAAGGCAAAGCACACCTTCATCTGGCTATCTACTGCTGCTGCTTTGTTGGCTTGCAGTGTTACAGTATATACACTGATCAATAATAATCAAATCACGCTCCCTGCTGGTGATAACGAGCAAAACGAAGAAATTGGTAATGCTGGAGAGGATGCAAAAGACCCAAATGATATGGAAGGATTAGGTGTCGAAGATCCGGATGCCGATATTTCAGGACGAGAAGAGGAGGAAACACCCGAACAAGATGACCATAGTGGTGAAGGAGTTAGTCAACAGGAATTTAAAGTAGATCAATTGGGTGAAGAGGCGCGAACGATCTCGGTCGAGGGAACGGAAGAAGAAACAACTGTACGCAATTATCGCATGGAGCCATATGGTATTGAATATCAGGTTGATACCTATTATGGAGAATACGCGATCGAGGAAAATACAGTAAGGCACCATGACAAGAATAATTATACATCGATTTGGCTATACGTAGAGAAAAACGCAACAATAGAGGAGCTGGCAAATGAATTTGATGCACGCTATAATGAAAACTTCGACAATGTAAGTGAGATTATGGAACCAAATGATGGCGAGAATCCTTATTCCGGTTTAACTCAAAATGCCGGTTCACAAAAATATTACCTTTATCAGATAGATGAAAATGTACTCGTAATTGAATACGATCAATCTAACCCTGAAGCAAGTGATGGATCTGCACGGCTTCAGACTGTTATTGAGTCGATACGATAATTGCTATGCAGCTTCAGTTTAAATGTATACGCTGAAGCTGCATTGTTGTATGGTTCTTGATAAAGAGAGACTATGATTAGAGGGGGATTGCCCCTACTATTGTTAGCGAGACTTATCAGGATGTTAGCGTCCGTTATCCCTAAACACTTGAAGCTTGAAGTGGAGATTGTACAGATGTTTAGCCCCGTAATAAAAACGACATTGAGTTACCGCATCAGCCATATGTTAGATCTATTTTACTCCCCAATTAATGTGTTAACGATTTTTATCTTGTCCCCTTCTATATCTCATTCACTAAAAACCAGATATCTTTGTATAAAAACCAGACATTTCCTTGACGAATCTATTCTACTTCTCTAATCTAAAACGTAATCAAGAAATCCGGATACTTGATTGAAGTTCACGCACTAATTTATTTCTGCAGAAAAATGTAAGCGTTGTCATTAATTAGACCTATGACTTATGGACCCACTAAAAATCCAATAAAGGTGGTGATAAGTACTTTTTCCTCACTAACAGCATAGAACCCAACATAAAGTAATCTAAACCAATCCAAAAAATAGGAGGTTTTTTCTTTTGATGAAGAAAATTTCCATCGTCCTGATTACAGTATTAGTGATTAGTCTACTTCCAACCAATCTAACAAATTCTCTTGAGGCAGAAACAACTGATGGTTACTTATTTGACTTTGGCTCAGCCGATAGCCCTGTTGCGGATGGCTACACACAGGTGGCCAATACCTTACTTTATGAGGAAGAAAGAGGTTATGGATTAAGTGATACGGTTGATAACCGTGATCGTGGTAACCCGGATGATATGCGCCGTGATTTCGTAATTGGCTCTGATTACTCTTTTATCGTCGACATACCAAATGGAGACTATTTCGTGCGTATTATAGCCGGTGATGATATCGCCTTCAATCGTTCCAGTTTTATCATTAATGGTGAGGATTATGGCAATATAACATCAAGTGGTGGTGAATATGCCGAGTTAACAACCGATGTAACGATTACCGATGGAAAACTAACCATTGATATCGGAGAAAATGGGCGAATTAATGGGCTGGAGATTGTTTCTATGTCTCAAATTGACAGTCTGACAGTAGACTCTATTTCCTATGCTGCAGATAGTGAAGTAGCTTTGTCATGGCAAAGTGATCCAAACGCTAATTATTATAATATTTATCGCAAAGGAGAAAATGATGAAGACTTCGAGAAAATAGATGAATCCACAGAGGCAAATTATACCGATACTACCGTAGAATTAGGCTACAGTTACGCGTATGCCGTAACACTTGTGCATTCATCTGGTATCGAATCAGAGAAAAGTAATGAAGTATCTGCTTCGATTATCAATGAGGATGCGGAAAAACCACAACCTCCAAGTAATTTGTCTGTAAGCAATGCGGAGCTTGATAACGTCACATTAAACTGGAATGCTGTCGATAATGCTAGTCTGTATTATGTGTATCGCGCTAATTTTAACCCAGATGATTATCCAGATGGCGCTGTTGAATTTGAAAAAATCGGCACCACTTTAGATACCAGCTTTACCGATGACTCGATTTTAACGTATAACAACTACTATTATCAGGTTCGTGCTGTAAATGAAGGTGGTATTTCAAATCCATCGAACACCACAGAATCTCCGGTAACCGAAGTAAAAAAACGCCAGATGGAACAACTGGATCGCGCGTTAGTGGCTGTTGAATCAGACGATGGTGTTTATGTTGGATGGAAGATGCTTGGCACCGATCCGAAAGACGTCAAATTCAATTTGTTCCGAGACGGCAAAAAAGTAAACAAGAAACCAATTGAAAACAGTACCAACTTTTTGGATGAGGATGGAACGGCAGATTCTACCTATCAAGTGAAAATTATTAAAGGCAGTGGTGATAAAATTACCAAAGAAGTTAACGTATGGTCTGAAAACTATTTAAGTATTGCATTAGATAAGCCTGAAGATGGTACAACACCAGATGGAGTAGATTATACGTATAGTGCCAATGATGCTAGTGTTGGTGACCTTGACGGAGACGGTGAATATGAAATTATTTTAAAATGGGATCCGTCCAATTCACAAGACAATTCCCGTTCTGGTTATACCGGCAATGTCTACCTTGACGCTTATAAATTGGATGGTACCAAACTATGGCGACTAGATCTTGGACATAACATTCGAGCTGGTGCTCATTATACCCAGTTCCTTGTATACGACTTTGATGGCAATGGTAAATCAGAAGTTGTGTTAAAAACTGGTGATGGTACCGTCGATGGCGAAGGGAATGTGATTGGAGATCCTGAGGCTGATTGGCGAAATAGCAGTGGCTATATTTTAGAAGGTCCTGAATATCTCACTGTATTTGAAGGGGAAACAGGCAAAGAATTGACAACTACTGACTACACTCCTGCTCGTGGCAACCTTAATGATTGGGGAGATAACTATGGAAACCGTGCTGACCGCTTCCTTGCAGGTGTTGCCTATCTTGATGGGGAACGTCCAAGCATTGTAATGGCACGTGGTTACTATACACGTTCCGTACTTGTTGCTTACAATTGGCGTGATGGTGAGCTAACCCAAGAATGGATTTTTGATAGTGATGATGAAGGTAATCAAGACTATGCCGGACAAGGAAATCACAGCCTTTCAGTAGCAGATGTGGATCAAGACGGAAACGACGAAATCATCTACGGTGCAGCCGTTATTGATCACGATGGTACCGGTCTTCATACAACAGGATGGGGACATGGGGACGCACAACATGTTAGTGATTTAAATCCAAATCGTCCAGGTCTTGAAATTTTTCAAGTTCACGAAAATAGATCAATTCCTATTGGTTACGGTATCCGCGATGCTGCTTCAGGTGAAAAACTATTCGGTGTAGATCTTAATGCTGATGTAGGTCGAGGACTTGCTGCAGACATCGATCCACGTTATGATGGTGCCGAATTCTGGGCATCTGGCGCTTGGGATGGCAGTACCGGTAATGGTCTTCATGCAGCAAATGGAGAACTCATTTCCCAAAATACACCTAGATCTGTTAACCATGCTATCTGGTGGGATGGTGACCTTGGCCGTGAACTGCTAGATCATGATTTCGATCAAGATAATGATCCGCATGGGGTCGGCCGAATTGATAAATGGGATTATGAAAAGGAAGAGCTTGTAAACCTATTAACTCCAGAAGGAACACGAACAAATAATTGGACGAAAGGAAACCCTTCATTACAAGCAGATTTAGTTGGTGACTGGCGTGAAGAAGTGATCTGGCCATCAGCTGACAGCGAAGAATTACGCCTATACACGACGACTGATATAACAGAAGAAAAAATATATACGTTAATGCATGACCCTGTTTACCGTCTTTCAATCGCATGGCAAAATGTTGCCTATAATCAGCCACCACATACCGGCTTTTTCCTAGGGTACAATATGGCGGAGCCTCCACGCCCTGCGATTGAAACTGGTGATGAATTGTTTGGTCCAGAAAAAAATAAGTAATTACCATTAAGGTGAGAGTATCTGCTCTCACCTTTTTCATTGTTTTCCCTATGCATAATTACCTTGGTATTTCTGCAAATTATAACTGTGAGGAATTACAGAGGAGGCGTAACATTTGAAAAAAGGGAACAATATCTCCAGTTTGCAAGATCAAAATCAGCTTGCGCAAGCTCAACAGTCCATTCTCCATTTACAGCGAGCAATTAATCAGGCTAAAAGTCATATGAATGAAGATATTTTGGAACAAATCAAACATTCCATGGACAGAGCAGAGCGTTCATTAACGCAAGCAGAGAATGTAACGGATGATCAAAATGCGCTAAACTTAGTGCGCCAAGAATTAGTGCAACAACAACAAGTTTTTCAAGACTTAACACAGCAAAACAGATAACGTGACAAGAATCATCACCAAAGCTACAGACAATGTACTGTCTGTAGCTTTCCTCTTTTACCAATCGTATGTGTAAGGAAGAGATAAATAGGGAAAGTTTAGGTAAAAGGAACATAAGGAGGCAGTATCCTTGAATCAGCGATTTAAAGATAAAGTAGCTGTAGTAACTGGTGGGAGTTCGGGTATTGGTCGTGCTTCTGCCATCCAGATTGCAAAAGAAGGTGCAAAAATATGCTTAATGGATTTAAAGGAAGAACAAGCAGAAAAGGTAAAAAAAGAAATAGAAAGAGACGGTGGTGAAGCACTCATAACCGATGTTGATTTATCCGATCCTGTAAGAGTCGAAAAAGGCATGAAAGAAGTAGTTGATGCCTGGGGAAGAATCGATATCATTTTTGCCAATGGTGGTATAAACGGTGTTCTTGCACCGATAGAGGATTTAACTCCCGAAGATTGGGACAAAACAATTCATACCAACTTAAAAGGAACCTTTCATACGGTTAAATATGCACTACCTTTTATGAAAGAGAAAGGCGGCAGTGTGATCATCACAAGCTCTGTCAATGGTAATCGCGTTTTTTCTAATTTCGGGATGTCGGCTTACAGTACATGCAAAGCAGGACAAATGGCTTTTGGTAAAATGGCTGCATTAGAATTGGCCAAATTTGAACTACCCCCACTTAACCTTCTTTCAGGATGTTTGA
>NZ_WJID01000116.1:0-7528 GCF_010994055.1 Gracilibacillus thailandensis
ACGCTTGAAGAGGGAGACTTCTTTCTGAAGAACGTTAAAGGGCGCTTTCTTATAATTTCATGCCTTTTCTATTCTTAAACCGACGTAATAGAATATGACTTTCCACTCTAGTGATACCTTCTAAACTATATAATTCTTCATTAATAAATGACTCAAGCCTTTTGAAATCCTCTACCAACACATGCATATGCAATGTGCTCGGGCCCGTCATTTGATAACAACTAGCAACACTTGGGTTATCCGCTAGATTTTGAGCTACCTCTACTAAGGAAGACGGCTCACAATCCACTTCAAAAAAAGCAGACACTTGTTTACCTACTTTTTCAGAATTAATGACAGCACTGAATCCTTCAATAATCCCTTCCTCGATTAATTGATTTACCCTTTCACGTACCGCTACTCTGGACAAGCCTAATTCTTTACCGATATCCACATAAGACATTCGGCCATTTCCTACTAATAATTCTAAGATTTTCTGATCCTTTTTATCCATTTTCACCTTGAGCACCCTTTCACACAACTATATAGGTATAGCATGCTATTTGGTTACCGAAATGTCAAGAAAAGGCGATTTTTTCTTTCGAAACGAAAAAAGATATGCCATCCATATATCTTGTCCTTAAAGGAGCTTATTATAATCATAGCTTTTTTCTACACTTTCCGACCGCTTAGTTCTTGAAAAAATTGCTTCACAAACCTTATTAATCGTTTATCTTGTCCTTTAGCTGCCAAAAAAGATAAACCAACAGGAGCATTTCCCAACTCTAACCAAGGAGTACTAATTTGCGGGAGTCCATTCAACCCAGCAATACTTGTCATCATCAATAGTTTTTGCCTGTGCGTTAGTAAAGCTTCATCAGCAGTTTTTAGCAATGGTGCCACATTTGGTGATGTCGGCATCACCATAATGGAATCTTTTCCTAATTTCTCTTTTATATTTTTATTTATCTTTTCTTTATATTGTTTAGCCTCTTCTACTTGTTCTTTTGTAATAGTTTTTGCCCATTGGAATCTTTCATAAATTCCTGGACCGAATTGTGGTTGAACATCACGAATCCAGTCTCCATGATTCCTCCAAATTTCAAATCCTTGTAAGATTTGGAAAGTTTCCATCCAAGCCTGTAATCCTTCATCAGATATTAACAATTCCTCTCTGCTTAAATGTGGTAGATCAACCTTTTCTTTTGACTCTTGTATTGGTATTTCTACCATATCCCATACTTCCCTCGGGAATATCATTGTTGTAAAATTTTCTGAGTGATGACTAGGTTGCTCAAGTAAAACTTCAGCTACATCCGAAATGATCTCGATATCGTTAGCCATAACTCCAACTGTGTCAAAGCTCTCAGCAAGTGGTATAACACCATTAATGGATATTGCATTATGAGAAGGTCGAAAACCGTATATTCCACAATAGCTCGCTGGAATTCGAACACTACCACCAGTATCAGTTCCTATTGAAAAGTCTACTAATCCAGCAGCTACTGCTACAGCTGATCCACTAGAAGACCCACCTGGAATTCTTTCAACTGCACGAGGATTAACTGGTGTACCATAAAAATAGTTTTTTCCGTCCAAGCTATACATTAATTCATCTGTATGAGTTTTCCCTATTAATTCCGCACCATTTAGCAGTAATTTTTTTACAACAGTAGCAGTCGAATTAGCAGGCAAATGAGTTCTTTTCCAATCCGGATTACCTGCACTAGCTATATGTCCTTCTATTTCAAAAACATCTTTAACAGCATAGGTATAGGAATTCAATTTCCCTTTATCGATTGGAGGTAGTTTACAATTTGCGTCGATCAAAGCATTCCATTTATCCTCCATTTCTGTCCCCCCATTTCAATTATTTGCTTTACTATATCTTTTCATCAAACCATATGTCAATATAGTTAACGTTAATTGTAATTTTTCACAAAAAGTCACATATATTTCAGAAAAATTCATAACAAAAAAAGGGTGAAATGCAAAATCAGTTGTTATATTCACGAAATACGTAATATATTCTTACAAATAAGAATCTTGTTAGAGATGTATTTTGTATAATAAAGGATGACTACCATTAATTGAGTCAAAAGAAAAACAAAAACGAAGGTGGGATAACCATTGCATTTAACAATCAAAGAAGCTTTAACTGCTTACCCATTTTCTCAATCTCGATTAGTAGCAGGAGAAAATATAACACAACGGTCGATAAAAGCAGTAAACATCATAGATGCTCCTGATATACAAAATTGGGTAAAAGAAGGAGAATTGTTGCTAACAACAGCCTATATTTTACAGGATAATATGGAAAAGGCCATCCAATTGATCAAACAACTAGATAAGAAACGGTGTGCCGGTTTGGCAATTAAATTAGGAAGGTATTGGAAAGAAATCCCTCAAACCATTATCGATACTGCTAACCAATTAGACTTTCCTATATTTGAGTTACCATATTCCTATACCTTTTCAGACCAAATAAAAGCCCTATACTATAAAGCAGATCAACAAAAGGAAATGTCGTTAAGAAAAAAAATATTAAGTCAAATAGAATTACCCATGTTTGAACATCATTATAAAGATATCGATCAATACTTAATGATTGTAGCGAAATTTATCAAGTACCCTTTTGTTATTTTTACAACTGATTCAGAAATTCTCTATAATAAAACGAACCTATCAGACAACGAAATCTTAAAAAATTGGTTTGAACACAACTATGAACAAAATCAGCAAATCAATCATATTGAATTGAAGCATAGTGAGATGAAGTATGGGGACTTACTTATCATAAATGAAAACCGAGAAGATATTATAGAAGAAGACGTCATCCTTTTTGAGCAAATTGGAGAAATATTGACTGACTATTTATCCAAGGTATACACTTCTCATCCAGAAGCAATACAAGAACAGACATCAAATATACTGTTAAAACGTTATTTAGAAGATGAAGTTACTACTGAATATTTAAAGTCACACTTGTCCCAAAAGGAAAACAAACTATTACAAATGCCATATTGGATAATATTAATCGATCATCACGCTGAACTTAGTCCAAGAGACATTGCATCTTATCGAACGGAGTTAGAAGTCCATCCTCATTTTAAATCATATAAAATTAAGCACTTAATCTGGAATGAATATCTAGTATCCATTATTTTTGATAGTACTTCTGAAAGTAGAGTATTTCAAAAAACTAATTTATTCTTACCCGTATTCGATGAAATACTTAAAAGAATCAATATCAAACAAAACATAAAGTTAGTTGTTAGTAAACAGCACAATCACTTAAACAGTTTTTCAACAGCAATAAATGAATGTCTCTACGCAAAAGAGTTAGCCAAAGATTTGCAGTATAACAACCATGTAATTATTGCTGAGGATTTGGATTTCTTTAGCCTATATCGTCACATTCCAGATCCATTAATGGAGACCTTCTACAAACGAATATTTGAAATATTTCTGCATGATAGTACGAATTTTAAAAAAGATATGTTGGTGACACTAGAAGCATATTTAGAATGTAACGGCAATATCAAAGAAGTAGCGCACAGACTATTTGTCCACCGTAATACTGTGATATACCGACTAGACAAAGTTAGTTCCCTTCTTAAAATTAACTTGAAAAACATCGATGACCTGCTACGAATTAAAATGGCCTTTACCTTTTTACAAATTAAGAACATCAGACAGCATATCTCCTAAGTATTTATCGTTATTTTACTGCAACCTTTTCACTACTACTAACGTCTAACATTTGTAACAAAAAAACCTTGAAAAGGAATGGTTTTTATGCAAATGTTGGGTAAAGCTTTACTAACATCATGCGTTCTCATTATTGGATTTTTTCTTTTTACTTCAGAAGTCGATGCTTCAGAGCAAACTACTCCTCAAATCAAAGAGGATATTATTAGTGTCCAATCAACTAACTACATCAAAGAAGGAAATTCTTCCATAAGAAAATTAGATTCGAAAAGAATAGGAAGCAATTGTAATACATCTAGCTATTCATCTGTTCAGAAAATTACTTGCACGATTAACTTACAAGTCAAAAATAAATCAACGGGGCAATGGGTAAATACCGGGAATAGTAAAAGATTTGTTGACAATTCCAGTTCCTATGTTAGCGGTAGTGTCCATTTTACAATCGTGAAGGGCTATGAATATCGTATTCGCACCGTCCACTCTATTACACATAATAGTAGCTATGAAAGCTTAATCTCTGTAACACCGGGATTAAAATTTTAAAAAAGTAACTAGTGTGACAAAGTATTTTTGATTTAGAGACAAAAAAGAGTTTCGTATATCGAATTTGATACGAAACTCTTTTCAGACAAGAAAACTGCCACTTCAACAGGAACTTTTGTAAGTGGCGCTAGTTCAATAATCTATAGATTCGGCGACTTTAATAAGTTGTTCTTTATTTTCCGAGCCTTCTAGGAGCCAATTCGTTTTTGGCGTGCTCCATATGATTTGTATATGGCCATCCATAAATTCTATCAAACGCGCCTCTCCACCATCTAGTTCGATTGTGTTAATTTCTGTGTCCTCATTATCAACTACTTTAGAAGCAGAGAAATCATCAGGTTGATACGTTTGATATAGCGTTATGACATCGTTATCGTTCAGATTATTTACATACTCAAGCTGAACCTTTTTAGCTGATACCTCTTCATAAAACACAGTAACTGATTCTAATTGATAACTGTCAGGTAAATAAGAAGGAGCATAAATATTAAAATCTGTTTCGCTTTGCGCCTCTTCGAATGTCATCTCCTTGCTTTCTCCCGGAACTGCGTTTGTTGTTATGTTATCAAAATCAGGAAGAGCATCCGTCGATGGTTCCTTTTCATTTGTTGTTTGGGTAATTTGTGTCTTATCGCCTTCTGTTGTGACAAACATGTTCACAAACCAATCAAAAGCTTGCATTTGATTAGTTTGAACAAAAGCAGAGCCAATCACGATAACGGTAATCATTGCTACCGCCAACAAACTTTTCTTCGGGATCTTCTTCTGATGTTGATTAGTTTGCGATATTTCACTTATGATTGTCTCCCAATTTTCATCCTTGGAATGTGGAGCATCTTCTACTTGCTGGTAATCCTCGTTAAGCCATTCCTTCCAGTTCTGTTCTTCATTCATCTTTATTCACCACCAATCCATTGCCGTTTTGGATCATGTTGTACTTTCTCTTTCACCTTATTCCTTGCACGATGAAGTCTTGTTTTTACAGTAGATTCATTTATATGTAATGAATCTGCAATTTCCTTAATGGATAAGTCATGGATATATCTTAACAAAATGATTTCTCGGTATTCAGCTTTTATCTCCTTTAATGATTCCAACAATTCTTCTTTCACTAAATTATTCTCTACAATATGTGAGGTGTCCAAACCTTTTTTTTTCATATTTCTTTCTTGTATCGTAATATCTTCTGTTAGCACTTCGCGTGCTCCTTTTCGTTTCCTTAATACATCAATTGCAGTTCTTGTAGCAATAGTGGAAAGCCAGGCACCCATCCGTTCTCTATCTTCCAAGCGGTGCATATGTTTATAAGCTTTCACAAACGTTTCTTGTAAAGCATCTTGAGCTAAATGGCTATCTTTTGTAATAAAATAGACATCACGGTAAACTCTCGAATAAAACATATCATATACTAGACGGAATTCCTCATGTGTAGGTTCCGATTTTTTAAATATTTTTTTCAGCATCCTGTTTACACCTTCTTCCATCAATCATACAAATTATAACATTTTCTTCAAAAGATTAAACCATTTATAAAGCTCTTTTTTTGATCATTTTTTGTAACTTTTTTTCATATTGCTGCGTGATATAGTTAGAATAGAAAGGAGGAGCAAATGGGATCAATTGATCAAATATATCAAAAATATTTTCAAGATATTTATCGCTTTCTCCTTTCTCTTAGCCATGATCACTATACAGCAGAAGATATTGTTCAAGAAACATTCCTAAGGGCCTACTTATATGTAGAATTTTATGATAACGAGAACGTAAAAACATGGCTATTCACCGTAGCGTATCGTACTTTTATTGATCATTATCGCAAACAAAAAAAATCCGTTTCCAAAGAGGGGACCTTTTGGCATGACGACGATATGATCCTTCATGATCGTAAAGAAGAAAAGGGATCCTTTGGAGCTCGACTATATCCGAAAGTTACAGTTCACCTTCATATCAGGAAGGCGATTATGATGTTTTACATCAAGAGAGTAGCAGAAAAGTTGTTGCTCTCTTTTTGTCTACTGTCATGCTACATTGACAACCAAATGACTTACAACTAGAATAATAACAATGGTGGTGAACGAGAATGATAAACACTCGCTTTTCAGTAGCAATACATATCCTTACACTTGTTGCAACGCAAAATGATAAAGGTGTTACATCAGATTTCATAGCAAAAAGTGTTAACACAAACCCTGTCGTCATTCGGCGTATTGGTTCTTTATTAAAAAAAGCGAACCTGTTAAAAGGTGGACCTGGTGTAGCCGGCTATTCTCTCGTAATAGAACCCTCTAAAATTACCTTACTAGATATATATCGAGCTGTAACGTCAGAGGAAGAATTATTTGCAGTGCACGATCACCCTAATCCGAATTGCGACGTTGGCAGAAATATTCAAGCCACACTGGACTTTTCTTTAACCCGTGCACAAAAAGCTATGGAAAATGAATTAAACAAGCAAACATTAGCTGATATTATTCAACATCTCTCTATACAATAAGGAGATGTTTTTTTATTGACTTCAACACAAAATGTAACTATAATGGTTACAATTAATCTGAAGGAGGAATTGACAATGAAAATTGGAATTATCGGAGCAACTGGGAAATCTGGTAAACTGATTACACAAGAAGCACTTCATAGAGGACACGAAGTTACTGCGATTGTTCGTAGTCCGGAAAAAGTAGACAATAAAGACGTCGATATCGTGAAAAAAGATATATTTGATATGAAGACCGAGGATATTAAAGACTTTGATGTTGTTGTCAATGCTTATAATTCTCCACAAGGTGAAGAGCATTTACATATCAAAGCTCATCGTGTATTAATCAATGCTTTCCAAGGAACTGATACACGTCTTATCGTTGTTGGTGGCGCTGGTAGTCTATATGTTGATGAAGAACAAACAACACATTTATACGACACACCTGATTTTCCTGATTTCGTATATCCATTAGCTTCCAATATGGGTAAAGCATTAGACGAATTAAAACAAACACAAGATGTCAAATGGACACACTTAAGTCCTGCAGCAATATTCGATCCAGAAGGGAAACGAACTGGCTCCTATCAAAAAGGAAAAGAAAATGTCATCACTAATAAAACAGGAGAAAGCTATATCAGCTATGCAGATTACGCCATCGCTCTACTAGATGAGATTGAAAATCCTGAACATATAGAAGAGCGCTTTACTGTTGTGGGGGAAAAAGAATAAAGGATCATTTCTGTATTGAATAAAGAGAAAAAGCCCTAGTAATGTGATTGAACTGACCCAGTAAAACGGGACAAGAAAAAACACCTA
>NZ_WJID01000117.1:0-7515 GCF_010994055.1 Gracilibacillus thailandensis
AGTCCCACAGGAGTTGAAGCGGGCGGCCTCCGCTATAAAAAAGCTCTACAACGTAAGTGACAGCTAACTTTTTGAGGTTTTATACAATGTAAAAAAAGACGTAATGTCCGTACGTTAAAAAAATGTAGAACGTTATTTAGCGTAGGCGTCCACTTCGACTCCTGTGGGATCAGCGTGATCTGAAGATCCACTTTTGTAAAGCGATCTTCTTTACAAAAGTTAGATGAAGACGCGCCCCACGGAAAGCGAAGTGGGCAAGCCGTAGCGGTTGTTATGCCTATTATTCATGTCAAAATGACTACTTTGGACAGGACCGGCGGGGGTTGCCGGTTTTTCTTAGCCCTTTGCTTTGAAGAAGATGGCGCCTATCATTCCGAAGATGATTGCTGCAGAAATACCTGAGCTTGTTACTTCAAACATACCTGTTACAACACCTATCAATCCGTGTTTCTCCGCTTCTTCTAATGCACCGTGAACAAGGGAGTTACCAAAGCTCGTGATCGGAACTGTAGCACCAGCTCCAGCAAAATCGATTAACGGCTCATATAACCCTAGCCCATCTAAAATAGCCCCAGCTACAACCAATGTGCTTAATGTATGAGCGGGGGTCAGCTTCCCTACATCAAGTAATAGCTGACCGACTACACAGATAAGCCCCCCAACTATGAAAGACCATAAAAAAACCATTCCAAATCACCTCTTTTTTAAACATTTTCAATAGATACTGCATGTGCAATACACGGTATTGTTTGTTTTTGTTGAACGGTCAGTGGGGATAACAAAGCTCCTGTAGCAACAACTAAAATACGATTGCATTCTCCTTGTAACAGCTTATTGATAAAGTGGCCATATGTAACCACTGCCGAACATGCTGGCCCACTAGCTCCAGCGAATATAGGTTGATCAGATTTATAGATAATTAACCCGCAATCAACAAATTGATTTTCGTTAATTTGATCATTATTTTGTTGGAATAAATCTAAGCACATTTCACGGCCAACTTTAGCGAGATCACCGGTTATGATGTAATCATAATAATCAGGAGAAATATTTCGATCCTTCAAATGTCTAGTAATGGTATCATATGCAGCTGGAGCCATAGCACCACCCATATTAAACGGATCTTTTAAACCTCTATCCACAACTTTTCCAATCGTTGCAGATGTTACTTTTGGACCTGTACCATTCTTTGAAAGAATAGCTATGCCAGCACCGGTTACAGTTAACTGAGCAGTATCGGGTTTTTGGCTACCGTATTCATTCGGATAGCGGAACTGTCTTTCCACTGCGGAAGTATGACTTGCCGCACCAGTCATCACATAATCAGCTTTCATTTGATTCGCTATTAAAGCAGCCATAGCTAATCCTTCCATTGACGTTGCACAAGCACTAAATACACCTAAATAGGGAGTGCCTAAATTTTTAGCTGCAAAGTTAGAGGGAGTTAACTGGTTAATTAGATCGCCGTGTAGAAAGTACTGGATATCACTTAATTCCAAATTCGCTTTTTCAATGGCGTAGTGACATGCATCTTCGATCATATGTTGATGTGCAAGTTCAAATGACTTTTCATCCATCCATTGATCTGTATAGAAATAATCAAAGTCATTGGGGATATTTCCTTTTTCTTCTAACGGCCCTCCAACTACTCCTGTTGAAATGATGGATGGAGGGGTATCAAATACCCAAGTTTGTTTACCTGTCATCATTATGCGCCACTCCAATAAGAAAAAATAGTTTTAATTAAAGCTATAATAAATGCAGAAAATACACCGAATAGAATTACAGAACCAGCAAGTTTAAACATATTTCCACCAACACCTTGAACAAATCCTTCTGTACGATGTTCTATTGCAGCAGAAATTACAGCATTACCAAACCCTGTTACAGGCACAGCCGTTCCAGCCCCTGCAAATTGAGCAATACGATCATAAACCCCAAATCCAGTAAGTAACATCGTGATAAATATTAATGTTGCAACTGTTGGATTACCAACAGTTTGTTCGGTGAAGTCAAAGAAGTACATATAGATGGTTGATATAACCTGTCCAATGACACAAATAAGCCCACCAATTAAAAAAGCCTTGATACAGTTTTTTAGTAATGGTCGTTTCGGTTCTTGGGCTTTTTCATAATCCTTGTAATTTGTTTGGTGATCTTTCATTGTATATCCTCCATTACGTTTTCTCTTTCAACAGTTTTTTGAGTTTCTTTAATTTTTTTTGAGCTTCTTCCTTTGATAATGATTGATTTTCCAGCTTGGTTAACTCCATGAAAAATTTTTGATCAGAAGTCACTTGAATTTCTTTGATATTCGTTAATGTTTCTAAGTCTTTTTTTACTCGTTTTTCTATTTTTTGTTCAACTGCTTGTTTAAGAGGTGTTGCATTAAAGGCAACAAAAAGTTGATCTTCCATATGAATTGCTTTGTATGAAGCAATATCATTTGTCTGGTCGTCCAAATATGTTTGTGCTATGCTAGGTATAGACTGTTCCTCATGTGCATTTGACGTTTCTGAACTCAACATGACAATATCAGACGAATCACCTTGAGCCGTAGAGGAATTGTCCTGATTATTACAGGCAGCAAGTATTAAGATGCACATGATAGTAGTGAATATATGTAACACTTTCATCTTATTTCCTCCCTTTAATGGAATAGCCTTATACATATCTTGTAGAAGTTTTAAAAAAGTATACATTCAAAATGTGTAAAAGAAATGAAACCAAACGCATAGAAAATTCGTCTATATAAGAAAAGAAAAATGGCGAGGAGGAATGACATGTGTGGAAAAAATACACCATTGTCATCGCTATAATCGCTTGTATTGGGACTGTCCTACTGTTTGTTATTAAGGATTTACAGAAAGCATCTTTAGTTGAAACAGTCAAGATTGAAGAACAATATGAGGATTTTATTGTACATATACGAGTAGAACCAACTAGTGATGGTTTTCAAGTGTTACGATCGATTCAATATATTGGGGAAGAAGATATGATGATCCAGCACAGAACACCACTAACACAAGTTACTATTAACGCTGACAATGCAACTTTTACAGGTAGTCCGATATCCAAACAGATGAAACCCGGGTACCAGTATTACCCACAGCAACCATTGAATTTTCCGGCTCTTGAAAAAGGGGATCATAAAATGTTTGTCCATACCCAGTTTTTTATTGATGGAGAAAGGATAGACATTAAAACCGAGGAAACGATTAAATTCCAATAAGTTTGCCCACCATAGTGCCAGTTCAAAAAACCCGTTTCATAATGAAAACGGGTTTTTTGTGTGGAGGTAGCATTTGCTAACTTTGAGTGCAATTAATCTTCTCCATCAAACAATTGTTCTTGTTTCTCTGTAATGATCATTTCCTGTTCTTTATTATTTGATATTTGCTGATAGTTGATAATAATAGATTCTTCATCAAGCCACTCTGCTGATTGAATATTAATATCTTCAGACGGCGGTGGGGGCTCAAATTTTACTGTATTCCAGTCTTCTAGGTTGAAAACTTTCCATGTATCTCCTTGAGATGTATCCAAAATAAATACCAAATTTGATTGATCAGGAGATGGGATCGCTTCCTTTAAATAAACTAAATCATCTACTAAAAATGAACGATTTGGCTCATTTCTATCTAATAAGAGATAAGAACAAGTCGTTGACGAGCAATTAAAAGAAAGTAGGTAAAGTCGATCCAGTTCAAGCTTTTCAAGCTTCATATTAGCTATAGCTCTATCTCTGTTTTCCACCGTGTTGAGATAGGCGCCGAGTATAGTAATATTGTCTGTGTTCAATGTTATGATTTCATCTTCTAATATAAACTCTACTTCAGGGTCTTCTTTTTCCTGAGGTATTTCTTCTTGGTCTAATAATTCATCTATTGGTTGATCAGGATCTTCTTTTGTGATCATCGGCTCGCTTTCTTTATTACTACATCCGATCAAAAGAATGAGTGAAATAATAATGATTTTCTTCAAAACAGCATCCCCTCTGTATGGTTTACTAATGGTCCACTAAAATGATTAATCGTTTCAAAGAGGTGAGAGTAGGGTGATAAGTTTCGTTAACCATAAGTAGGGAAAATCCCCCTTACTTATGGAAGTCTCACTTTATGTCGCTTGTTGTAATTTAAGTATTTTTAGTTGGTCATTTTCATACCCAACAACTAACGTATACTGCCGTGATTTTTGGACTTCTTCGTATGTCTCATTTCTTATCGTTATTTCGACATTGACTTCCATATGCACTTCATCATTTTGAGTATCGATAATGGTTTTATCTTGAACATCTAAATCAATCAGTGTTTGAAATAATTGACGGAAGTCTGTATAACTCGTGCTATTTTGATATTGACTACCCAATAAAGAATAGGCATTAACATAATCTCTTAGTTCAATATTATCAAAAAAGTATTCAGCAATATAAAGAGTGTCTTCTTTAAGCTTTTTTTTATTAATTTTTTGATCGGTAGGGGAGAGAATAGTTAATTCATCTTCTTGTACATTATCCGTCCATTCTGAAACGATCTCAGCAACTTGTGAGATTGGTATACTGAATCCAATGTCTGTATCAGAAATTCCCGCAGAGTTAATCCCAATGACTTTTCCGCTGTTTCTGGAAATAAGAGGACCACCGCTATTTCCATGTGTGATGTTTGCAGATATTTGATACACTTCATCGTATTGATAATCATTTATCGAAAATGATCGGTCAGTACCAACGACCAATCCAAGAGATACACTATTCTGAATCCCCATCGGACTTCCAATCGCAATTATTTCATCACCGATATCGGCTTGTTTGTCCGTTTCTAGTGCTATTGGTTCTAGCTGGTTTAGCTCTGGAACACGTATTACTGCAAAATCTTGATCTTCTCCGATCCCAACTATTGCTGCCGGATATTCCCTAGCATTAGTTAATTTCACAATAATGGTGTCAGCATCCTCGACTACATGGGCATTGGTAATGATATCACCTTGATTGTTTATTACAAAACCAGAACCTGTTTTTTTATTGACATCACTGGAACTTTCAATTTGAACAACAGATTTTTGAGATTGATGAATAATATTTTTTAAATTTACTTCACTCTCACTTGCAATATTGGTAGCTAGTGTATTCGTTATTTCTAACGGCTGGTTCATAAAACTCAAGTAAATACTAATTGCAGCAATTAGTGATAATAATAGTATGATGACAGCCGAAAAAATAGGAATATATTTTCTTTTCTTATACATAAGAATCCCCCGGAGTTTATTCTAAGTACCAAGTAACTTCTTCTACTTTTGGTGTTAATCGCTCATAGTCCGTATTAACGTCATAATGAGTAAATTCAAAATTACCCTCTTCATCTGGATATAATGTCTCTGGGAATACATAAACATCGTTTTCTAAAACAGTATTGTCGTCCTTATCACGGATTGAATAACTGACTAAGATAGAATGGATAGGGACTGTAGCAACACTTTTTAATTGACCAGTAATGACCCAGTTATCTTTCTCTTCTTGTATTTGTATATCAATGAGTTCTATGGCATGACTTTCATTTAATTCTTGTTCTTCTTCAAACGCAGAAAGTGCTTGTTCAATTCGTTGCTCCTGAGCAGATTCGAAAGCTGTTTTCTCTTTATTGATCGTTGTTTTTAAACTATCTAATTGTTCAGAACTTTCCACTACTTTTAACGTATCTTCAATTACATGTAAGGCTTGAGAAAATTGAAAGTCTTCTAGTAAAGCAGTAGCCTCTTGATAAGTCATTGACACTAGCTTTTGGTGTACTTCTTCATGTAATTCATCGGCCTGTTCATGTGTTATATCTTCTACCTCCCATAATAAAGCCTTTAATTCAGCAGTAGTAGGATCATTATTCAATTTATAGGTTGCTTGTTTTAATAAAGTTTGATTTTTGGTGGCGAGATTTTCCTCCATTAGTTGATCGGTCAAGTCCCCACTGAATTTTTGTAAATCAGCTTCCGAATTTCGAATTATATTAAATGATTCAGCAAATTTCCTTTGTTCATTTAAGGTCTCAACTTGCTTGATATCTTCTTCCACTTCCATAGCAACATTTAAAAATGCTATAACTTCTTCGGCAGCAGGAAAATTTTCTTTATAATCCAGTGCTCGCTCAAGTAAATTTATTGCTTGTTGATAATCACCAATCAGAGCCATCTCAGCTGCTTCATCGTAATAATTTAGGGCTTTATTAGATTGGTAGTTTGTAATAAAATATGTGGAACCAATTATACAACTCGCAAGTATCAATGATACAGTAGGAAGTAACCACCATTTTTTAGACGGTTTCTCTGGTAATTTTCTTTTATTTATATCTTCTGGTAATCTTTTTCCGCAAGAAACACAAAAGGTTTCCATTATTTCAACCTGACTACCACAATTGGGACAAAAGGACAAAATAATTCCTCGCCTTCTAGTTTAACTAAATTGAGATAGAAGTCTCACTTTATTATAGCATGAATCCATTTAATTCTTTAGAGGAATTGGTAAGAAAATACTAAAATATTCTTTATTAAAATGAGAAAATTAGGTATAATATAGAAAAGAAGAATTGAAAAAATGAGGTGTAGAACGTGGATCTTTTTGGTATTTTATGTTTAGTGATTTTAATCGGTTGTATGGGGTATAGTATTTTTGATCGTGTAAAATAATGTAGAAATAAGAGAACCTCAATAGAGAATAGTCTATTGAGGTTTTGTTATTGAGTCTAATGAAAGCAGATTGCTGTTCTGGTGTTGTGCTTCATATAGACAAAAATCACCATAATTCACAAACATCATAATGCGTACTTTACTTGTAAAATATCTTTAAATATTTTATATTAAATACATATATTTGAATTTTCGATTGTTTTTTCCAAAGCTATTAAGTCAGATTTCTTATGGATAGAAAAGCTTTATTTTGAATATAGCCAAAAGCATCATGTGGTCTTGCTGGTTCCATAATATAATAAAATACAATAAAAGGAAAATGTCGAAATGTTGCAAGATTTACGAGAAAATCTTTTCTTATACGAAAGAATTGTCTAATATTGCGGTTCGCTTTACAAGGAATCATTTTTTTGGGATAATCAATAGCGTTTACCAAATGTACTGTTGAAGAAAATAATTTTAGGGGGTAACTCGGTAAATGACACTATATCCAATAAATTTAATAAGTAAGATTGAGGAATTAAGAAAAGAAATGACCGATGTTGCTCTCAAAAAAGGTATTACAAGCAAAGAATCACTTCACATTAGTCAAGAGTTGGATGAGTTATTAAATGATTATGAGCATTATAAGCAAAAACAAAATAAAAATACAGAATGAGTATGAATAAATATATAAGGAAAACCCGTTTCAACCACTCCCTGAAACGGGTTTTGTATGCTGATATGGAAAGAAAGCATAAAATCAGCGCAATGACGGTATTAAACGAAGTAGTTATTTTGACAAATTTTAAGTGTATTTGCCAACACTTCGACTCCTGTGGGATCAGCGTGATCTGAAGATCC
>NZ_WJID01000118.1:0-7319 GCF_010994055.1 Gracilibacillus thailandensis
GCGGTTTTTGCTTGGAAAAGTTAGCTGAAGGTAAAACCCAACGGAAAGGGAAGCGGACAGCCGCAGCGATGGTTTCCTATACAAGCTATTTCAAAATGGCTACTCTGCTTACAAATGCGTTGATAACGCGGATTATATACTTTCTTTCCTTTTAAGAAAAGCCACAGCTGTGTTTAGCTGTGGTTTTTTGCTGACTGAAAGTTGATAGTAAAGTACTTGAAGTTGATAGTAAATCTCAAAAGTTGATAGTAACCCCTAACATAGCTCCGTGATCCACTAATATCCTTTCATTACATCATATCTTTTTATCATCCCGGCAGCTTTGGTTATAATGAAGAAAGAGAATCAAAAATGATAACGAATATTTGTTCGCTTTTTATTGGAATATAGTGTATAATATGACAAGTAGTATGAGAACGGAGGTATCAAGGTGGAAGAACAAACTTTTTCATTACAAGCACCTTATCAGCCACAAGGGGACCAGCCTAAAGCGATTAAGGAGCTGGTAACAGGCATTGAGAAAAAGAAACGTCACCAGACCTTGCTCGGAGCAACTGGGACTGGGAAGACGTTTACCATCAGTAATGTCGTCAAAGAGATTAATCGGCCAACATTAGTCATTGCACATAACAAGACGTTAGCGGGTCAGCTTTACAGTGAATTTAAAGAATTTTTCCCGAACAATGCAGTTGAATATTTTGTTAGTTACTATGATTATTATCAACCAGAGGCATATGTACCGTCGACAGATACGTTTATTGAAAAAGATGCAAGCATCAATGATGAAATTGATAAATTGCGACACTCCGCAACATCTGCATTGTTTGAACGTAATGATGTCTTAATTGTTGCTAGTGTATCTTGTATTTATGGGCTAGGTTCGCCGGAAGAATATCGTAGCCAAGTGTTATCCTTAAGAGTAGGTATGGAAAAAGACCGAGATGAGTTATTAAGAGGTCTTGTCGATATTCAGTATGCTCGAAATGATATTGATTTCCAACGCGGTACTTTCCGTGTTCGTGGTGATTCGGTCGAGATTATCCCAGCTTCAAGAGAGGAACATTGTATCCGGGTAGAATTCTTTGGGGATGAGATCGATCGAATTCGTGAAGTAGATGCGTTAACAGGTGAAATCATCGGTGATCGCGAGCATATTGCGATTTTCCCGGCATCACACTTCGTTACCCGAGAAGAAAAATTAAAAGTAGCAATGGAAAACATTAAAAAAGAATTACAGGAACAACTAGAAAAATTCCGCGAAGAAGATAAATTATTAGAAGCACAACGTTTGGAGCAACGAACCAACTATGATCTGGAAATGATGGAGGAGATGGGATTTTGCTCAGGAATCGAAAACTATTCCCGCCATCTTACATTAAGAGAACCTGGATCGACTCCCTATACATTAATTGATTATTTTCCAGATGATTCACTTATTGTGATTGATGAATCTCATGTTACCTTACCGCAAATTCGTGGGATGTATAATGGAGACCAGGCACGGAAACAGGTATTAGTCGATCATGGTTTCCGTTTACCGTCCGCATTAGATAACCGTCCATTGACATTTGAAGAATTTGAGAAAAAGGTAAACCAACTGATCTATGTCTCAGCAACTCCAGGACCATACGAACTAGAACATACACCTGAAATGACGGAGCAAATTATCCGTCCGACAGGTTTATTAGATCCAGAAGTGGATGTTCGTCCAATCGATGGTCAAGTAGATGATTTGATCGGTGAAATCAACAAACGAGTCGATCGCAATGAGCGTGTGTTAGTAACAACACTTACGAAAAAAATGTCAGAGGATTTAACCGATTATTTAAAAGAAGTTGGGCTAAAAGTAGCTTACTTACATTCGGAAATTAAAACATTAGAACGAATAGAGGTTATTCGTGACTTGCGAGTAGGGAAATATGATGTATTAGTTGGAATTAACCTTTTACGTGAAGGGTTAGATATTCCCGAAGTGTCGCTTGTGGCAATCCTCGATGCTGATAAAGAAGGTTTCTTACGCTCTGAGCGCTCCTTAATTCAAACGATGGGGCGTGCAGCTCGTAATGAAAATGGTATGGTTATTATGTATGCCGACAGAGTAACCGATTCGATGCAAACCGCTATCGATGAAACGTATCGACGTCGTGAAAAACAACAGGCTTATAATGAAAAACATGGTATCACACCTCAAACGATCAATAAAGGAGTTCGCGACGTGATCCGTGCTACGATGGCGGCAGAAGATGAAGAACAATATGATAGTACAGCAAAACAAGTAAGTGAAATGACGAAGAAGGAAAAACAAGATTTAGTTGAAAAAATGGAAAACGAAATGAAACAAGCGGCTCGCGAGCTCGATTTCGAACGAGCAGCAGAGCTTCGTGATCTTGTTTTAGAATTGAAAGCAGAAGGGTGAAATAAATGGCTAAAAAATCCATTTCGATAAAAGGAGCTCGTGCTCATAATTTAAAAAATATATCCATTGATATTCCAAAGGATAAGTTAGTTGTTTTAACAGGGTTGTCTGGTTCAGGTAAATCATCATTAGCTTTTGATACAATTTATGCCGAGGGACAACGTCGGTATGTCGAATCACTCTCGGCATATGCTCGTCAATTCTTAGGCCAAATGGACAAACCGGATGTTGATTCTATTGAAGGTTTATCGCCCGCGATCTCGATTGATCAGAAAACGACAAGCCGAAATCCACGTTCCACGGTTGGTACTGTAACAGAAATCTATGACTATATGCGTTTACTTTTTGCCAGAATTGGACATCCGATTTGTCCGATTCATGGTGAAGAAATTACTTCTCAAACAGTCCAGCAAATGGTCGATCGCATTATGGATTATCCCGAACGAACGAAATTACAAATTCTTGCGCCAGTCATTTCTGGTCGTAAAGGTACACATGTAAAAGTATTAGAGGACTTGCAAAAAGAAGGGTATATCCGTTTGCGCATCGACGGAGAAATGCGGGAAATTAGTGATGATATTCAGTTAGACAAAAATAAAAAACATTCGATTGAAGTGGTGATCGACCGGATTGTTGTCAAAGACGGTGTTACAGGTCGACTATCCGATTCTTTGGAAACAGCCTTGAAATTAGGTGATGGTAAAGTGATCGTCGATATTATTGGTGATGAAGAATTGTTATTTAGCGAAAATCACGCCTGTCCTATTTGCGGCTTTTCGATCGATGAATTAGAGCCAAGACTATTCTCTTTTAACAGTCCATGGGGGGCTTGTAAAACTTGTGACGGGCTCGGTTCACAATTGGAAGTTGACATAGATCTGGTAATCCCGAACAAAGACCTAACCCTTAATCAGGGGGCTATTGCTGCATGGGAACCGACAAGTTCCCAATACTACCCGCAACTATTGAAAAGTGTTTGTAAGCACTACGGCATAGATATGGATGTACCCGTTAAAAAACTACCGAAAAAACAATTAGATAAGATTTTAAATGGCAGTGGTAAAGAAAAAATCTATTTCCGTTATGAAAATGATTATGGCATGCTGCGTGAAAACGATATTTATTTTGAAGGAGTATTAAATAATATTGCTCGTCGATATCGTGAAACGTCATCTGATTTTATCCGTGAACAAATGGAAAAATATATGACAACGAAAGCCTGCCCGACATGCGAAGGTTACCGTTTAAACGAGGAAGCACTTGCTGTTAAAGTAAATGACTTGCATATTGGTCAAGTCACAGCGCTATCAGTGACAGAAGCACATCACTTTTTTACATCACTTAAATTATCTGAAAAAGATAAACAAATCGCACATATGATCATAAATGAATTAGATGATCGCTTAACATTCTTGAAAAATGTTGGTCTGGAATACCTGACTTTATCTCGCTCTGCTGGTTCGTTATCCGGTGGAGAAGCACAACGTATTCGTCTGGCAACACAGATTGGTTCAGCATTAACTGGTGTGCTTTACGTGCTAGATGAACCATCGATCGGCTTACACCAACGAGATAATGATCGATTGATCCAGACATTAGAACGCATGCGTGATCTCGGTAATACGCTGATTGTTGTCGAACATGATGAGGATACAATGTTGGCAGCAGATTATTTAATTGATATTGGCCCAGGTGCGGGGGAACATGGTGGAGAAGTCGTAGCACAGGGAACTCCAAACCAAGTAATGAAAAAGAAAAAATCATTAACTGGCCAGTATTTATCCGGAGATAAGTTCATCCCAGTTCCTGCTAAACGGTCTGAATCTAATGAACGTTTTATCGAAATCATTGGAGCAGAAGAAAACAATTTAAAAAATGTCGATGTCAAAATTCCGATCGGTATCTATACAGCAGTTACTGGTGTTTCTGGATCAGGAAAAAGCTCCTTAATCAATGAAATATTACACAAAAGTCTTTCGGTGCAATTGCATCGCGGGAAACAAAAACCTGGTAAACATCAAGAAATTAGAGGTATCGAGCATTTAGAAAAAGTTATCGATATTGATCAATCACCAATTGGTAGAACACCGCGATCCAATCCGGCAACTTATACAGGTGCGTTTGATGATATTCGTGATGTTTTTGCCCGAACGAATGAAGCAAAAATCCGTGGTTATAAAAAAGGTCGTTTCAGTTTCAATGTCAAAGGCGGTCGTTGTGAAGCCTGCCGTGGTGATGGCATTATTAAAATCGAAATGCACTTTTTACCTGATGTTTATGTACCTTGTGAAGTCTGTGAAGGAAAACGATATAATCGTGAAACATTAGAAGTAAAATATAAAGGGAAAAATATTGCTGATGTGTTGGATATGACCATTGAGGAAGCAATGAAATTCTTCGAAAATATTCCGAAAATTAAACGAAAGTTAGAAACCATTTATGACGTTGGATTAGGTTATATCCGTCTCGGCCAGCCAGCAACAACGTTATCAGGTGGTGAAGCACAGCGTGTAAAATTGGCAAGTGAATTACACCGCCGTTCAAACGGAAAATCATTATACATTTTGGATGAGCCGACAACCGGCTTGCACATCGATGATATTTCCCGTCTGTTAGCGGTAATCGAGCGTCTTGTTGAAAATGGAGATACCGTTATTATTATCGAGCATAATTTAGATGTGATTAAAGCGGCAGACCATATTATTGATCTCGGTCCAGAAGGCGGAGATGGTGGTGGAACGATAGTCGCGACTGGAACTCCAGAGGAAATCGCAGAAGTGGAGGAATCCCACACTGGAAGGTATTTAAAACCTATTTTAGAGAGAGACAAAGCGAGAATGGAAGCGAAAATAGGTAGTTAAGCATTAATGGCTGTCCCCATAAGGGCAGCCATTATTTCTACTTCAAGTTACTTACTATCAGAAAAATCTTGCAATTCTGAGACAAGAACTTCTGCTCATACTATGCTAAAATAGAGGCAGAATGTTGGAAGAGGAGGAGTCCATTTTCTATGGAACCAATTGAAATCAATCAACTACAAGAACACATTGATAGTTTTGCAAATAAAGAAGTATATGTTCACTTGGAAACAACCAATGGAGCATATGCAAGTCATTTTAATCAAGACGCCTATAATGTAGGTGCGTTTATTCGTAACGCGAAAGTAACTTATCAGCGAGGAAAAGTAGTAGGTGCAGGCGCTACATATCGTGTTGGATTAAAACTGAATATAGGCTGGATATATGCAGAAGGTGTTAACCAGTTTGAAGTGGATGAGCAAAATAGACTTTTAATGGCAGGTCATGATCGCGAAGGAAGATTGATGGTAGCCTTACAAATAAGTGAATCACCATTTCAGTATTAACGAAGAGGGGGAATTATTGTGTCAGAACACGTCGTAGTTATTTATCCGCATCCAGATGATGAAGCATTTGGTGCATCTGGAACGATCACAACTTTTCGGGAAAAAGGAGTTCCTGTCACCTATTTATGCGGAACATTAGGTGAAATGGGAAGAAATATGGGTAATCCTACTTTTGCGACAAGAGAAACTTTACCTGAAATTAGAAAAAAAGAATTAATCCAAGCATGTGAAGTACTAGACATCAACTTGGAGATGCTAGGATACCGTGATAAAACATTAGAATTTGAATCCACTGAAGAAGTAGCAGATCATCTTTTTTCTTATTTAAACAAAATTAAGCCATCAATAGTTATAACGCACTACCCAGGACACGCTGTACACCCTGATCATGATGCATTTGGTGCAGCGGCAATTAAAGCAGTCGAAAAGTTCGCTGAAAATGAACGCCCTACTGTTTGGGCACAAGCAATCAGCCGTAATCATTTGGAAGAACTAGGTGAGCCAGATATCCAGAATGATGTAAGTGAAGTGTTCACCAAAAAATTTGAAACAATCCAAGCGCATAAATCACAGGCAGATGGTATGCTCTCCAAGGTCAGAAACGAAGCAGATGACATTGTAGAAGCAACCAAACAATGGTTAGGTGTAGAATCTTTTTACACATGGAAATTTTAAGCAATATCTATAGAAAAAAATCATAGTATAATGACGAGGTTTATTCTATCTCTATTGTGGAAAAGTAATAATATGAAACGGACCTAGGAGGATTAACGATATGAATAATAAATTGTATCGTTCCGAAACGAATAATATGGTAGCAGGAGTATTAGGCGGAATAGCAGAAGCTTCTAATTTAGATGCGACGATATTACGCTTGATATATATAATCTTACTTATTTTCACAGCAGGATTTCCACTATTTATTCTTTATATAGCTGCTGCAATTATTATACCTAAAAGAGGTGATTATTAAGCATGCGCTGGATTTTATCACTTGTTTTTAATGCATTAGCGTTAATGTTAATTGACTATTTATTTGATGGCTTTATCCTTGATGGTTTTGTCGTGGCTTTAATTGCTAGTGTGATTCTTGCCGTATTAAACGCCATTGTGAAACCAATTTTAGTCATTTTAACGTTACCTATCACGATTATTACATTAGGCTTATTTTTATTGGTGATTAATGCTATCACATTGTGGCTAACACAAGCGTTATTAGGTAATAACTTCATTATCGAAGGATTTGGTACAGCATTTATAGCAGCCATACTCTTCTCTATTATGAACTTAGTCATTAATAAAATAGTAAAAGATTAACCGTTATGTGGTCACATAGCGGTTTTTTTCTGCTGAATGAAGAAAGTTATACCCGTGTCGTTACTGTATTTTAAATAGGTAAAGCGCGTGCTGAAGAGGGTGGCCTTCATTAATAATTATTCCATAACGTAATTAGTAAGTAGCTGATTGTCTATCTTGTAAGGAAAGAAAGTATATAATCCTTGGTATCAACGCATTTGTAAGCAGAGTAGCCATTTTGAA
>NZ_WJID01000119.1:0-5115 GCF_010994055.1 Gracilibacillus thailandensis
TAATTCGTTGCCGAACATATCTTTGCCGGTAATATATTCGCGATTACAAGTTATCAGTTTTTTTCCAATTTTCTAGGGTTTTAGAAATAAATTATTTAGTTATAAAAAAGCCTTGATAGAGATTAGACACTCGATCAAGGTTAATAATTTGTTAATTGGTTAGGTCTTACATTAATTATTATTCTTTATTTCTTCAAACCAGCTCCTAGCTATCGAATTTGCAGTCTGATTAGGGTTATTGGTATGTACAAGATCATATTGATAGTTTGCTATTAATTTATTCCCTTGCACATCATAAATTAACTTAATTTCTGTTGGCATTTCACGGTTATATTTATTACATAATTTAATCATTTCTTTAATATTATCATTTATTATTTTCACAACCGCTTTTTGTCGATCTACAGACGTAACATAGGAGAAGTTTTCAATATTCTCAACATCATTTATTGCATCATTGAGTTTGTGTCTCTCAACAATCTTTCCATTGATATTGTAAAAAAAGTCACTTGAAATAAGCCCCTCTTCATATGAACAATATATATATATTTTATTCGCTCTTTCAAAAACATATTCTAAACATATTGAAACCATATTAATAGCAAAGTTTTAATCATCATTAAACATTTGCTCGTCAACCTCTTCTAGATACCTTTCTGTATCTAATTGAGCTTCTATAAGATTATCTAAAAACTCAATACTAACCTCTCTATTATCTTCATATATATGGACTTTAGCACCAACAGCTATTAATGAATTTAATATTTCTTTCATTTCTAACAATTCATCAATATTTAATAGATTATACGATAGGACAAAATCATTATTATTAATTAACTCTTTTAATTCAGATATACTCTTATCAATTTTTTTTCTTAAAATAGAGATGTACCTGAGCGAATTAACATCTTTTTCTATTCTCATATTCATTTTTGTCATTAAAGTATCTCCTTCCAAAGATTAAAAATCATCATCCAGTTACACCGAATGAGCATTTTAACGGTTGGCACGGAGGTAATTGGAAAAATGGTAAACCAGGCAAACCAATTAATCCGTTGTTTTTGTTGAGTAGGATGTGGGTTTAAATCTAATCCTTTTGTTCTATCCGCTATAAGTTGCTCTGCATTTTTAAATCCACCAATTTCCTTACTAATGTCATCCATACCCTTAGGAATATCTAAAAATATACTTTATAAAAGGATGGCAGTTTATTCAACCACCACCCAAATGATTAACTAGCTATTGTTTCAGGCTGATCTGGCATGATATATGCCGTCTTATTTTTCATCATACCATAGATTATTCTGACTAATCTCCTCATAATGCAAAGAAGGGATTGTGACTTGGACTTCCCTTCACTTAACTTCCGATTATAATAATCGTAAAAGACAGGGTTACGAGGTATTTTACTGCCTCTACACACTTGGGCTTGTTGAACAGATAGGTTGTAAAAGATGTCATATAGCTTTCGATTTCCTTGCTTTGTTTTCTTCATCGTTTCCTTACCGCCCGAACCCATCTTAATAGGGGCTATGCCAGAATACCTTGCTAGTTTATCAGAATTGGTAAAACGATAAATATCTCCGATTTCTGCAATTAAAGCGGAGGCAGTCACCGTATCAATCCCTGGCATAGTTTCAAGCTGCATACCTAACGTCTGAATGGTAACCTTTAACTCTTTATCCACCTTCTTGATTTCTTGCTTTTTAAAACGAATATCTCGCACTATACTTTGAATGATAAAGTCTCTAGATGTCTGATATTCTCGTTTTACTTCTCCGTCAGCTTGAACAAATGATAGTATCTGCTCTGCCTTTCTAGTGGAACAAGCATTGTTACTCACTTCTAATAGGAACTTCCGTAAGTCCTCTACTGTTTCCCCCTCCAAATGAGATGGTGAAGGGTAGCTTTCCCAAAAAGCTAAAGCTGTTTTTCCATCTACTTCTGAAAAGAAATCCTTGTAGCTTGGATAATGATAGTTTAATTGCATATGCAGTTGGTTTTTCAAAGCTGTTTGTGCTTTTACTATTGCGTTTCTTCTTCCTACAAGTTGAGCAATTATCCAATGAATATCGGATGGTGTAACGTCAGGTAAATATGGTAATTTCCGAATTAAAACATCTGCGACACATTGAGCGTCCCAACTATCATTCTTTACTGTCATCGCATAGCTATTCCGTTCTGCATTGGATAGTGAGGAATTAACGAATTTGACGATATAGCCCTGTTCAATCAGATACAACGCTAAATCTCGTCCGTAACCGCCCACATCTTCTAATCCAAATACAGGGGTCAAGCCTTCTGTAAGATACTTATTCACATATTCTAGTAAGCTAGGAAAGGCGGTTGGTTTGTTTTGAATGGTCTTTTCTCCTAACTTCTCAAACCAACAATCCACTATCACCGCTGTATGTTGGAACTTGTGTAAATCTAATCCAATATAAATATGCTTATCTCTTTTCATCAGAAAACTTCACCCCAATATTAGAATGGAACGATTAAAGTAAGACAGAGAATGTCGGCAACCTTAGGACGAGCGTTAGTCTCTAGGGACTCGCAAGGGTACGAAAGCCTATCCATTCTCTATCTGTTAACCGTTATAAAATGGCTTGATGTTTGCCATCTGCTGTTATTTCACCATAGCGATATAAACCACTATAAAACTCTTTTCTATCCAAAATTCGCTTGACCTGAACTTTGGTAAACAACTTTCCTTGTTTTGTTTGATGTCCTTCACTATTCAACTGTTCTGCTAGTTGAGTTAAAGACCATGAAGGATACTGTTCTTTTAAATCAAATAATCTTTGTACGGTTATTGCTTGTCTACCATCTATGACAAGGCTTTTCTTACCTTTCTCCACTTTGTAGCCTAATGCGACATTTCCACCTGCATAGCCACCCTGTTGGGCTTTCTTGTTTCGCCCTCTCCCTAGCTTTAACGAGATTTCTAATCGTTGATATTGGTCTAATAACTCCATTAAACCATTGATTAAAAAGTCGCTAGGGTCTTTCTTATGGATACTGTATTGCGGTTGTTCAATACTCCGAATGTCCACTCCATACTTTTTCAATTCTCGATGAACTAACACTTTCACAATGTCTGACCGCCATAATCGGCTTGTATTCAGTGTGACAACATAATCCACATCTTAGTGGGAGAGATACCCCAACATCTCCTGAAAGCCTATTCTATCCACTTCTAATGCTTCTTCATCTACTTTCGCCCCACTGATACCCTCGTCCTTAAACAAGCGTAAGAGCGTGTAGCCTTGAGCCTGACAGTATGCCTTAATTTCATCTTCTTGATATGCAAGGCTATATCCATCCCTTGCTTGACCTTGTGTGGATACTCGAATATATCCGATAACATTCATGATATTTCCCCCTCCGTTACGCTAATTGAGATTAACGTAACGCTTAGCCACTATATAATATAAAACCATTGTATGCGGCTTTAGCGATACAATCAACCCCTTTACCGATACAAATTTATTGTGTATCGTAAAGGTAGCATAAGAAAGAGGAAGGGAATTACCATGCCAATATCAATCAAATTAAAGGAAATTCTTAAAGAACGTGACCTTTCACAACGTGAATTGGCACGAATGACAGGGCTACGTCCTAATACAATCAGCCATCTGTGTTCAGACAACGTGGACAGAGTTTATCTATCAACATTAGAAATGGTATGCAAATTGTTAGACATCGACATTCAGGAGTTAATCGAGGTGGAGTAGCCTCTCGCCATAGTAATCGTTCTTTTGTACGTAAAAGTTGCGAAAAATTTAAAAGGCAAGGAGAAAGCGAAGGTATTATTTTGAAGAATAATAATGATGGTAACTAATGAAATTATGGTTATTTGCTTAACAAAATAAAGAATAAATAGGGCATACGTTTAAAAGGTGTTGTACGTACTATATAATTCGTAAAAACATAATATTGGGCATACAGGGGTTACTCATATTCTCCGCATAAAAAGTGCACTATTCGTCACTGGGTAGCCCCACCACAAAAAAGAAACCTTGAAAGGCACTTTGCCAATCAAGGTTTGAAATTCTTATAATTTAAGGCACATACACAATAACTTCACCATTAGGGTATGTCCCCTTCCATCCACAAGGCCAACCTCCTGCCTTATAAACTTCAAAGATTTTTTCATAAAAATTATCTGTTTTCCCATTAACTAATCGATTTAATGCACACATTGTGAGGTCTCCCTCAACTTCCTCATTAATATCAATATAATCAAAAGGAATAAAGTCATTCGAGTAATTGTCATGGTCACTAAAATAATCATATAAATCATCTTGCTGAGTTACTAAATCCAAATCATATACCTTTTCAACAATACTTTCTGCTTCCTGTGATTTAACATATTCCCATACAGTATCAACTTCACTTGAGTCCTGAGACCAGGCAAGGTTTTGGGCTTCATTGAAATCATTTATTACCTCTAAGTTATTTACATGAAAGTTATTCTTATTAAACATCTTATTATTACGAATAAAATCCATTACTTCTTCTACTAATTGAGTGTTTTCACCAAATTTCATTTAGATAACCACCTTTCCCATAACTCTTGTGTTGCTCCACCGCCTCTGTTCCAAACAGGCAGGTTTTTATTTTTACCACTTTTGTAAAATTCCTCGATATTATTTATTTTAGTCTTATATAACGGTAATCCATTTTCCACTCCCTTTTTTAGCTGTTGTTGTAGTTCATATACTTGTTTTTCTAACACTGCTATATCTTGATTAACATCCATTTTATCAAGCTGTTTTCTTACAACATTGTTATAAACGCTATGAAAGCCTCTATGTCTAGATAGACTACTAACATCGTCAGAAGGTATAGGTAAAAATATACCGTTTGTAGAGTCATTCATTTCCATTCCAATCTTTTTAATAACTGGATGTTTATTTAATTGAGAAGGAATTATATGTTGTGCTTGATATCCTTTCCAACTTGTAGAGCGAGGTAACCCCATTGACTCTAGTAAGTTTTTGCCTAATTTAGTTGGGTCTCCTGAGGTAGGGTTTCCAGGAGTACCTGGAATAAGTCTATTAGCATTATCTATACCCTTAGTACCATTCCCAACTCTACTTACATCCTCAA
>NZ_WJID01000012.1:0-11380 GCF_010994055.1 Gracilibacillus thailandensis
CCCCCACGGAAAGGGAAGTGGGCAGCCGGAGCGATGCTTTCCGTCTACATATCATTTCAAAATGACCACCTATGATACAAATACACTATCATGCCGCGTATTATATATTTTCCTTATAAAAAAAGCGACGGTGAGTTACTACCGTCGCTTTTGGTTCTTTAGTTTAAGTCTGATGGTTTCTTTTCCATTACTTTATCGATTAGACCATAGTCTTTAGCTTTATCAGCTGACATAAAGTTGTCACGATCTGTGTCTTTTTCAACTACTTCTATAGGTTGACCAGTACGGTCTGCTAGAATTTGGTTTAACTTTTTGCGCATTTCGATAATACGGTTAGCGTGGATCTGAATGTCAGACGCTTGACCTTGTGTACCGCCTAGTGGTTGGTGAATCATTACTTCACTATTTGGTAATGCATATCGTTTACCAGGCTCACCAGCAGCTAAAAGGAATGCCCCCATTGATGCTGCCATACCAATACAGATTGTTGATACATTAGGTTTAATGAATTGCATGGTATCGTAAATCGCCATTCCGGCTGTAATTGAACCACCAGGTGAGTTGATATATAGTGAAATATCTTTATCTGGATCTTCAGCTGCTAAAAATAGCATTTGTGCTACGATACTGTTTGCCACATTATCATCAATGCCACTACCTAACATAATAATTCGGTCTTTTAAAAGGCGTGAATAAATGTCATATGCACGTTCGCCTCGGTTTGTTTGTTCAATAACTGTAGGGATTAAGTTCATGAAAAATTCCTCCTTTTAACACTTGCTTTTTTCATTCATGAAATCTAACTATTTTTATCTTAACGGAATGGTCAAAAAAGGTCAAACGATTTGATTTTCTAACTTCATCCTACCCTTAACTGTAACGATTTAAACCTCCAGAATCAAATAATCAAAGTTTGATATATGTATTGAAATTATACGAGCGATTCGCTATAATTATTCTTGTCGCATTTTATCATAGGACGAATCTTGTACTGATAGTATTCTCACTTGATGCGCCCGTAGCTCAGGGGATAGAGCAATGGTTTCCGGTACCATGTGTCGGGGGTTCGAATCCCTCCGGGCGCGCTTATATAACAGGTAAACGCCAAAGCACTTCTCCAAGAGAAGTGCTTTTTATGTAGATTTGTTTTCTAGCCTTGTTATTTAAACAACTTTCTTAGTGCTTTTCCTGTTGCTTTTCCTGCTACTCGACGGCCAATCCTTTTTCCTGCTCTGCCTTTACGAACTGCATCGACATCATTCCATATCCGTAAGATTTTATAAATACTCGATTTAAGGCTCATTCTGTCACTCCTTACTATCGTTCTGCTATTATTCCCATCATATGGTGCTATCTAAATTTTTTCAACAAAAAACACTGCAAAAAAGCAGTGTTATACAAATCTTTATTTTTTTCCTTCAACAAAAGCCACTAACTCCTCTAAAGCTTCCTGGTCATCACTACCATCTGTAATAATTTTTATTGTATTCCCTTTTGACAACGCCAGGCTCATTAACCCCATAATACTTTTGGCGTTAATCCGTTTGGTGTCTTTTTCAATAAATATTTCTGAAGTGAAACTGTTCGCCTTTTGTACAAATTGAGCTGCTGGTCTTGCTTGCAACCCTGGATCTACTGCAATAACAACTTCTTTCTCTAACATGGTAACCCCTCCCTTTTGGTAAGCGCTATCATTTCATTCTACTAAAGAACAGCTTATCTTATTCTTATAATATTGTAGAGGAGGGAAAATCCTCCTCTTGTTATTTCATGGTTAACTCTTCTTTTCGTAATTGATCTGCAAATTGATCGATTTTTTTCAATCGGTGGTTAATGCCAGATTTACTAATCTTACCACCTGAGACCATTTCACCTAATTCTTTCAATGATACATCTTGATGTTCCATTCGTAGTTTGGCAATTTCCTGTAGTTTATCCGGTAATGCATCCAACCCTACCGTCTTATCAATAAAACGGATATTTTCAACCTGTCGGAATGCTGCACCAATTGTTTTATTTAAATTGGCTGTTTCACAATTCACCAAGCGATTGACAGAATTTCTCATATCCCGAACAATTCTAACATCCTCGAATTTAAATAATGCTTGATGTGCGCCAATGTAATTTAAAAACTCGGTAATTTTTTCTGCTTCTTTAATATAAGTGATAAACCCTTTTTTCCGTTCCAAAATACGTGCATGAAGTTGATATTCATTTAGCAAATCACACAATGATTGATTGTGTTCTTCATGAAAATTATATATCTCTAAATGATAGGAAGAAGTTTCTGGATTGTTAACTGATCCACCAGCTAAAAATGCACCTCGCAAATAAGCTCTTCGGCAACATTGCTTTTTCGTATATTTCTTTGAAATCGTACGAATAAATTGCAAGGGCGCTGCCAATATCTCCATGTCTTGAAGCATTTCTTTTACGCCTTCATTCATCCGCACGATGTAGACGTTATTCTTTTTCAATTTCATTTTCTTACGGACTAATAATTCAACTGGTATTTGGTATATCGATTTTATTAACGTATAAATACGACGTGCAATCGCTGCATTCTCTGTTTGTACATCTAAGGAATAATGATTTTTGGAAAAAGAGATCGCACCATTCATACGAATCAATGCTGCTAATTCTGCTTGTTCGCAACAATCATCACTTTCTATTTTCGTTAATTCTTTTTTAATATCTGCTGCAAACGACAACTTTCTCCCTCCCCTCTTTGCCAACTGCTAACCCCTCTACATTAACGAACACAACACTTTCGCCACTTTGTCCGTATCGTGTCGTAATGAATGATTTAATTCTTTGACAATATCTTCTTCAATAATTTCCAAGCCCATCTCACGTAATTTATCCAGATCATATTTTACCGGTTCGGCATTTTCTTCCGCATAGACCATTTGTACGTCGCGAGCAATTGTTTTATTGTGTACAATAACGGATTGTAGACATCCGGTACCAATGTGATCCATGATTGCTTGCACATGATCGGATGCAGTATAGTGATTAGTTTCGCCAGCTTGCGTCATAACATTACATACATAGACGACTTTTGCTTTCGTATTGCGCAAAGCCTCACCAATTTGCGGAACAATCAGGTTAGGTAATGTGCTTGTATATAAACTTCCCGGTGCAATCACAACCAAGTCTGCTTCTTGAATAGCTGAGACTGCTTCCGGTAATGGCAATACCGGGTTTGGCTTTAAAAAGACACGTTTAATCCGTTTATTAGCTTTCGGGATATTGGATTCCCCAACTACTATTTCACCATCTTCATATTCGGCATGGAGAAACATGTTTTGATTAGCAATCGGGTAAATGTTCCCTTTTACATTTAACACACGTGAAATCTCTTTGATTCCGTTATAAAAGTCTCCGGTAACAGATGTCATAGCTGCTAATAAGAGATTCCCCATCGAATGTCCGGAAAGACCATTTCCTTTGGTAAATCGGTGTTGAAATAATTCCATCAACATTGGTTCGACATCAGAAAGTGCGGCAATCACGTTACGGATATCTCCTGGTGCCGGCATTTCCATTTCAGACCGTAAGCGACCAGAACTGCCGCCATCATCTGCAACTGTGACAATCGCGGATAAATCAATTGGTTGTTGTTTGAGTCCTCGAAGCAGAACCGGCATCCCTGTTCCGCCACCGATGACCACTACTTTTTTTGGGTCAGATTGTGACATTTTTATCCCTTTCGTTTCTCTATATCACGGTGACTAACATGTGTGACATAATTTTTTTGAAAATGCTTTGCCAAATGCTCAGCAATTGCAACAGATCGGTGTTGCCCACCCGTACATCCAATCGCAATCACGAGCTGAGTTTTCCCCTCACGCTTATATTGCGGAAGCATAAATTGCAATAGGTCGATCGTTTTTTCTAAAAATTTCTGCGTGTCAGACCATTTAAATACATAAGAAGAAACTTCCGTATTTAAACCTGTGAGTGGGCGCATTTGCTCCACGTAATGCGGATTCGGTAAGAAACGGACATCAAATACCAAGTCTGCATCTATCGGCAAACCATATTTAAAACCAAAAGAAACCGTATGGACTGAAAAGATTTCTTGATCTTTTTTACTATAGCGTTGCACAATTTCTTCACGTAATTCCTTAGGCTTTAATTTAGACGTGTCAATGAAATGTTGTGCACGACCACGCAATTCATCCAATATTTTTCGCTCAGCATGGATTCCTTCAAGTGGTAGTCCGTCTTGTGCTAATGGATGAGAACGGCGAGTTTCTTTATAACGGGATACAAGAACATGGTCATTCGCATCTAAAAATAAAATATGTTCTTCCAACCATTCTTCTTGTCCGAGTGTGTCTAATGCCTCAAATAGTGTATCAAAAAATTCTCTACCACGTAAGTCCATTACGAGTGCTACTTTTTGGATATTATTGGTGGCGTCTTTCATGAGTTCAAGGAATTTGGGCAGGAGAGCTGGTGGAAGGTTATCAACACAATAATAACCGAGATCCTCAAAGCTTTGAACGGCAACTGTTTTACCGGCACCTGACATTCCTGTGATAATGACAAGCTTGGTTTCCTCAGATTGTCTCCCCATAGGTTAAACACTCCTCTCTATTCAGAAATTTATGTAACGAGACTACTTGTATTTATACTTCCATTATACACGGAGTGAATGCCCTCTACCACCAAAATACTTATTAAGAATTTGTCTATTAGTAGTCATTATTGTAGGATTTTCTGCATTTACCAATAATGAGCAATATTCACATCAAAAAAATGGGCATAGGTATGGAAACCTATGCCGTCAAGTAATATTTATTAAAAAGGGGGTCAATTAGTTAATTACATTATATCTAATTAATATTTCGTGCGTGTTACAGCCACGTTAATTTCCAATTACGTATTTATGTCGAAAAGATTACAATTACTAGCTTGGTGTATTAACAGCTTCTTCTAAATTTTCAATATATGCCTGTGCTGCTTGTGCTGCAATACTACCATCACCAGTCGCTGTTACGATTTGACGTAAATCTTTCTCTCGGATATCCCCAGCAGCAAATACGCCTGGTACACTTGTTTCCATATTCTCATTTGTCGGGATATAACCTTCCTCATTAGTAATACCCAATGATTTAAATGGTTCACTTAATGGCACCATTCCAATATAAATAAATGTACCATCTGTCTTATGCTCATATTCTTCACCAGTCTTTTTATTGAACAATGTAACACTGCCGACTTTGCCGTCTTTATCATTAATAGATTTCACAATTGTATCCCAGATGAAATCAATTTTGTCATTATTAAAGGCACGATCTTGTAGAATTTTTTGTGCACGTAATTCATCACGACGGTGAACGATAGTCACTTTACTAGCGAATCTTGTCAAATACACACCCTCTTCAACAGCAGAGTCTCCTCCACCTACGACGATAAGTTCTTTCTCTTTAAAGAAAGCACCGTCACAAACTGCACAATAAGAAACACCGCGGCCACCAAGTTCTTCTTCACCTGGTATACCTAATTTTTTATATTGCGCACCAGTTGTAATAATGACTGCTTTCGTTTTATATTCTTTTGATCCGGCTACAACTGTTTTGTAATCACCATGATCAATGACTTCTTTAATATCACCATATGCATATTCTGCACCAAACTTTTTCGCATGGTCGAACATTTTATTCGACAAATCCGGTCCTAAGATGTGATCATAACCTGGATAATTTTCAACATCCTCCGTATTTGCCATTTGCCCACCAGGAATTCCTCTTTCCAACATTAATGTATCTAAATTTGCACGTGATGTGTAAACCGCTGCAGTCATACCAGCCGGTCCAGCACCTGCAATAATAACATCATAAATTCTTTCTCCAGTCATTATCGTCATTCCTTTCTACTTTATCTTAAAACCATTATCCTACGGTCTAAATAAAAGGTCTACTATTCTGCTCACTTCTCTCATTTCCATGGAGGTGTCTGTACTGCTAAAATATTATGTTGCTTACAACCTTCCTCCCATAAATGTTGCGCCGTTTCCTTCAGCCCTAAATAATACTGACAAGTACTAAACCATCTATAATAGGAAGGATGGCCTTTTAGCTTTGATTTATGCAACAATTTAAACCGATATAGTGCTTTTTCAAACAGTCCAATTTGAGCAAATGTCACTGCAATCCTTAGTTTTTGTTGTTCGTGAATCGGATAAATATTATCAAGTAGCTCTGTATAATATTGCAGCCTTTCTTGATTGGCTTCATGTGCAAAAAAACAAGCTAAATTCATACAACTGAACAACGAGTCAGGATGATCTTGTAAATATTTTTCCTCCATCGTAATAGCTTCTTCTCGTTCACCAGCAAAAAATAATGCATAATGATATTCATGTTTTGCCTGTGAAAACTCTGGAAACAATGTGATCATTTCTTCTAAAATGGCAATGGCTTCTTCCCATTCTTCACGTTCCAAGTGATAAAAAGCTGTTTCCTGATAAATTATCAGATCATCCTCTTCCTCTAGCATCCACTCATCATCATCGTCTTCTTCTTCTATTTCACTCAAATCTAATACGTCGAGTAAGGAAGATGCTGCTTCCGTAAATTCTCCATCAGGTGCTTTTTCGATATATAATTCCGCATATTTAACTGCATCCTGAAGGAGACCTAAATGCGCATAATTATTAGCAATTAAGTAATAACAATCAACATAATCTTCACCGTGTGTAGACAGCACTTTCGTTAACATTTGATTAGCTAAATGATAGGAGCCCATTTCCGTGTAGACAATTGATGCCTGACATTGATAAAGCGGATTATTCGGTTTATCAGCAATCGCCTTTTTAAACCATTTTAAGGAGAGGTCGAATTTTCGTTTTTGAAAGGCTTCAACTCCCTTTGAAAAATAAAAATCCCCTTCTGGTATGAAAGGTATGATGTTTCCTTCTATTTGATATGGATTAGTCACGCTTCGTATTCCCCTCCCATTCTAACTGATTTTTCTATATGATCGTTCCTTCATTTTAAATATAATGACTTTAGCATTATAACACACTTTTGCTACATTGAAAGAGCTTTTTTTAAATGTGGAAGTTATAGTATCATGAAGTTAGAAAGGTGGAGATGATATGAACATTTCAATTGTTGGTGCAGGTGCATTAGGAAGTTATTTTGGTGTTCGTTGGAGTAAAGCTGGTGCTAATGTGCAATTTATCGTTCGTGAGAAACGTGCTGCCCAATTGCAGGATAATGGGCTTAAAATCAATAGTATGAACGGCGATGACCAGATCGAAAATCCTGTGATCGTTACTGATCCAACGCAAGCAGCACCTGCTGATATTATCGTTGTGTCAGTAAAAGGGTACCACTTGGAAAGCGTCATCGATACACTTGAAAAATTAGTTGATGCTCATACATATATTTTACCTATTTTAAATGGGGTTAAGCATTACGACGTGTTAACTAATCATTTTGGCAAGAAAAAAGTACTTGGAGGTCTAGCCAATATTATAGCGACATTAGATGACAACGGACATGTAAAACACACAAGCAAGATCGATGAAATCCGATTTGGTCCTCTAGATGAAGGGCAGATTGAAATTTGCGAACAACTAGCAGAGATTTCAGCTGCTGCCAACATGACCTCTGTCTACAGTGATAAGATTTTAACGGATATCTGGTATAAGTATATGTTTATTACAGCATTTTCGGGAATCACTACCGTCAGTAACATGGAAATTGGTGAGCTTCTTGTACATGAGGAAACGAAGGATATTATACAACAGTTGCTTCACGAAATGAGACAGATTGCTTTTTGTGAAAAGGTGGATCTGACTGTTCAGCATCTCGAGAAAGCTTGGAAAACATTGTACAGTTTACCTGCCAGCGCGACGTCTTCCATGCACCAAGATTATCGCAAAGGACTCCACGTCGAATTAGAACATTTACAAGGTGCAGCTATCGAGCTAGCAAGTAAACATCAACTTGATATCCCACATCTAAAAACCATTTATGGTATTTTAAAAGCAAAGATATCACTATAAAAAAGCTGATGATCACATTATTGATCATCAGCTTTTTGAAAAAAGGTATCCTTTTGTTTACGTTCCTGCATTTCTTCTTTTGTATAAATCACTCGCATAGGATTGCCTGCAACAAACGTTCCCGCCTCTACATCTTTATGTACAACCGTGCCTGCCGCGATAACTGCTCTATCACCTATTTTCACGCCAGGTAAGATAGTGCTGTTGGCTCCAATCATTACTTCTTGTCCGATATAAACGTCACCTAAACGATATTCTTCAATTAAGTATTCATGAGCTAAAATCGTGGTGTTATAACCGATTACCGTATTTTTCCCGACGTGAATTTTTTCCGGGAACATAATATCTAACATGACCATTAGCGCAAAGGCAGTTTCATTCCCAATATCCATCCTCAAAAAAGTACGATACATCGCATTTTTCAGTTTTAAAAAAGGCGTATATCTAGCAAGTTGGATAACGATAAAATTTTTGATTACTTTCCAAAAAGGAACGGTTTTATAGACGTGCCATAAACTATTGGCACCATGGACACGATATCGATCTGTTTTTCGCATGTTTATTCCACTCCAACGATTTGTAATAAATCACTCATTTCTTCTAACATATAATTCGGATCATGGTCTTCTAAGACCTTTCTTCCTTTGATCGTCCAGGCAACACCTGCTGTTTGCACTCCAGCATTATGACCTGCTTCGATGTCATGGTAGTTATCTCCGACCATCATTGTTGTCATCGGATTTGCTTTTAATTCATCAATAGCTTTTAAAATCGGTTCCGGATGTGGTTTTGCATTGTCCACATCATCAAGACCGATTAATACATCAAAAAGTTGATCCATTCCGGTGATTTTCAAGCCTAATTTAGCAGTATCGTTCAGTTTTGTAGTAACAATTCCTAACTTGTATCCTGATTCCTTCAATTTTTTGATGGTATCGACTACAGTAGGGTATGCCTCCACATATTTTTCATGGTTGGCATAGTTATGCTCGCGATAAGCCTCCATCATTTCTTCTACTTTGTCTGGGTTAACTTTTTTCAAGCTATCCGCTAATGGCGGTCCGATAAAATCGAGGATTTCTTCTCTTGTATATGTTCGATCTCCGTATTTTTCAAGCGTGTGGCTAAAGGAAGCGATAATCAATTCATTCGTATTGATTAACGTTCCATCTAAATCAAATAAAATGGTTTCTACTTTCATGTTTTTACCTCCAAATGACGAGAAACGAGCTTTTGCTTGAACATAGCAAAAGCTCAACGTTCCTTATTTCTTCTTATCTTGTATTATTTTTTTACCTTGATACGTTCTGTCGGATAAGCCTTTTTTACGACGATAGATCATCATGATGATCGCACCGACGATTAACAATATTGAAATAAACTGCGCTGTTCTCAGATCACCAACAATATATAGACTATCAGTTCTCATTCCTTCAATGAAGAAACGTCCGATTGAATACGAGATGGCATACGTCAAGAACATTTCCCCGCGACGCAATGGGAATTTACGTAATATTAATAATAAAATAAATACCATGATATTCCAAACTGATTCATATAAAAAGGTCGGGTGATACATTGTACCGTCAATACACATTTGATTCATAATAAAATCTGGTAAGTATTGATGGAAATTTTGATATGTAGCTTCTGAAATAGGTCCACCATGTGCTTCTTGGTTCATAAAGTTACCCCAACGACCAATTGCTTGTCCTAATATAAGACTTGGTGCTACAATATCTGCAATTTGCCAGAAAGATAACTTTTTCACTCGTGTATAAACGATAGCCGTTAACACTGCACCAATCAATGCACCATGTATGGCAATTCCACCTTCCCAAATTGCGAACACTTTCCACCATGGTTCCCCGACATATCGATCCCATTCAAATATGACATAGTATGCACGTGCAGATAAAATAGCAATCGGGATGGCAAACACTACTAAATCAACAATATAATCCTTTTTTACACCTAATCGGTCTGCTTCCCTTGTCGCAAGCCATAATGCCAAAAAGACACCAGAAGCGATAATCACTCCATACCAATAAATAGAAAATGGTCCTAACTGCAGGAAAACAGGATCAAGTGCAGGAGCTTCACATGACAAAGTTGATCTCCTCCGTTCATTAATTAATCCATATCTAGATCTGTATCATATTCTGAAACCTCTTGTTCCCCATTTTGAATCATCTTCGATAATCGTTGGGAAAACTCTTCTGCTGCATTAACGCCCATTCGTTTCAGACGGAAATTCATCGCAGCCACTTCTATAATAACAGCTAGGTTACGACCAGGTCGAACAGGAAGTGTTGCTTTTGGAATTTTAACATCTATAATTTGCATCGTTTCCTCTTCTAATCCTAATCGGTCATACTGTTTCTTTTGATCCCACGTTTCAAGATTAATCACTAATGAAATTCGTTTATGAGAGCGAACCGATCCCGCACCAAATAACGTCATGACATTAATAATACCCAATCCTCTTATTTCTAACAAGTGCTCAATTAGAGGAGGGGATGATCCAATTAATCGATCATAGTCCTCTTGGCGAATTTCAACGCTATCATCAGCTACAAGGCGATGTCCCCTTTTGACTAATTCCAGTGCAGTTTCACTTTTACCTACTCCACTTTGACCAGTAATCAGTACACCAATCCCGTAGATATCAACTAAAACACCATGGACTGCTGTAAAAGGGGCAAATTTCGCCTCTAAAAAGTTTGTAATACGACTAATGACACGTGTTGTTTTATATGGTGAACGCATTAATGGTACACCTGAAGCTTCACATGCTTCCACTAACTCAACTGGGACAGCCATATCTCTGGTCACGACGATACCCGGTGTAATATCCGTACATAGACGATAAGAACGGTCCTTTTTTTCTTCTGGTGTTAATTCCGAAAAAAAAGATAATTCCGTTTTTCCTAATAATTGCAATCGATCTTTAGGATAATATTTAAAATAACCTGTCAATTCAATTCCCGGTCGAGAAACTTCACTCATAAAAATCTCACGATGAACTCCCTCCGCACCAGCAATTAGTTCAATCTTAAAGCGATCCAACAAATCCTGTGTACGCACCTTTGCCATACAAAAGCCCCCTTATCTCGGAACAGAGGGACAGTGTCCTCGTCCCATTCTTTCTTATCTTTTTTATTCCATGATGTAACTATTGTAGCACTTTTTTAAAGATATAGTACAGATTTATTCGAAAAAATTCGAGCATATGTCCTAATTATATAAGGTTATTACTACGAATCTCATTCAAATACAGTGTATGAAGTTCACTAGTTATTTAACCAAGTAACCATTTTGACATGAATAATAGGCGTAACAACCGCTACGGCT
>NZ_WJID01000120.1:0-270 GCF_010994055.1 Gracilibacillus thailandensis
GTGAAAGTGGGCGGCCTTCGTTAAGATATGCTCCACAACCGTTATCCGCAATCAACCAGTCGATTTCTCCACCATATGTAGCGTAGGGTACGACTATGCTAAAAGGGTTAGTACTGTAATTAAACAGAAAATTTTAGTTTCATGAGTTCAATTCTTTCTATAATCAGAGAACAAAAATAGCGTAGGCAGAATACGGAGACTCCTGTGGGATCAGCACGAGCCGAAGATCCACTTGGTAAAGTGCCTTTCTTTACCAAGTTAGCTCAAGAT
>NZ_WJID01000121.1:0-4648 GCF_010994055.1 Gracilibacillus thailandensis
ATTAAACAGAAAATTTTAGTTTCATGAGTTCAATTCTTTCTATAATCAGAGAACAAAAATAGCGTAGGCAGAATACGGAGACTCCTGTGGGATCAGCACGAGCCGAAGATCCACTTGGTAAAGTGCCTTTCTTTACCAAGTTAGCTCAAGATCGCCCACGGAAAGCGCAGTATTCTGCCGGAGCGGTATCTCAGCACTCCTTATGGAAAGAATGGTGGAAAGTCTCTTTTAAAAAAATTCACTAGTACGCAGTTTATATCAACTTTTCTTGTTGACCATTTGTACTAAAGTGTTTTTGCTGAAGCATTTAAAAGTTTTTTTGTTCCTTTTTCATATTATGATGGTTGTCCACATATATTGTACAAACGTTGGAAAAAAGGAATGGATGCTGATGAAAAAAGATAATCTATCACAAATACGCCAAAATATTACGAAAAGAAAACAATCTAAAAAGAAAATCACATCAACACGCTTATCAGATTTCAAGCGTAATAGTTATGTAAACCAGGCTCACATGGAAGATGAAGAACGACACGGGTATTCTCCGAGTTACGGGGGATATCACAACAATAGTGACCAAGCTTACTTAAAACCGTTTCTTGTTAAAAGTATTGTTGCAGCCATCATCTTTTTTATTACGGTATTTTCAACGGCTTCCAATCAACAATGGCTTGAACAACCAAGGAACTGGGTAAATTACGCGATGACAGAAGAATTTCCTTTTGCAAGTGTGAACGCATGGTATCAAGCTCGATTTGGTGCACCATTTGCTATTGAAGCAGACCTTGATAAATCGGAAACTGCCGAACCTACTGCATTACCTGTTTCTGGTCAGGTTAATCAGACATTCCAAGAAAATGGTGAAGGTATATTGATCTCATCTGAAGAAAATACAGAAGTGATTGCTGTAGAAGAAGGCACGGTTTTATTTGCTGGTAATGATCGTGAAACAGGAAAAACAGTGATTGTCCAGCATGCGGATCGTAGCAAATCTATTTATGGAAACTTAACCAATATTGATGTTCATTCCTATCAATCGATTAGAGCCAATCAAAAAATAGGTACCTATGAACCTTCTGAGACTAATACAGCAATGTACTTTGCGATTGAAAAGAACAGTGAATTTTTAGATCCGATTCGGGTGATGCAAGTTGATGAGCAACCTTAAGCTACCGCCTATTCATATTCACCCTATTTTGTTTTTTTTCTTACTTGTTGCTATACTTACTGGTATGTTAGTGGAATTTTTCATTATTTTTTTAATTGTTTCTATTCATGAATTAGGACATTATATATGCGCTCGCGTTTTCAGGTGGCGAATCCGGCGCATTTTTTTGTGGATTTTTGGTGGAGTTATGGAAACAGATGAGTATGGAACAAGACCAATACGTGAAGAATTTTTAGTAACGATCGCCGGACCATTACAACATATTTGGATCTATTTCATTATCTATATGCTTGATGCGGGCTCCTTGCTGCCAGAATCCACATTAGTACTAGCATATCAATATAATACTTTTATATTGGTTGGAAATCTATTACCAATATGGCCACTCGATGGTGGGAAACTCGTCCAGCTTAGTTTGGATTCTTTTTTTTCCTTTCAAGTTTCTCATAAATGGATGATTATGATATCTGTTGTGACGATTGTTTTTGTAAGTATCTATGTATATAGTCAGGCATGGCTTTCTTTAAGTTTTGTCTTACTTATGATTTTTTTATTTTGGGAAAATCGATTAGAATGGAAACGAAGGTATTTTAAATGGTGGCGTTTTTTATGGAGTAGGTATAGTGAAACCACTAAATTTCGGAAACACAGAGAAATAGAAGTGCCTGCATCGATCAGTTTATTGGATTTGTTTCGTTTGTTTAAAAGAGACACCTTTCATCGGATCAAAGTATATGATCAACATGGAAAGGTTTATTGGTTATCGGAACGAGATTGTTTGCAAAGTTATTTCGATCAGAAAAATATTCACTTGGTGGTAGGACAGTTGCTTACAGGATAGAAAGAGGTTTGACATGAAGAAATTACACTTTTATACAGGTAGTTCAGAAAAAATCGGCATGCTTTTTGAAGAAAAGCAATGTATCGATATCTTTATTGACCGCCAGTCAACAAACGCTCGCCTAGGTTCAATCTATAAAGGTAAAGTGCGAAACGTTGACGAAAGTATTGATGCTGCATTTATTGATATTGGTGAGAAGAAGGTTGGGTTTCTGCCCAAAAGCGAAGTGCCATTTTTGGGCGTAAATGAAAAGCTTTCCTCTTATTTAACAGATGGAGCAAGTATTATTGTTCAGGTTATCAAAGAGGCTTATCAAGAGAAAGGACCAAGACTTACAGCTAATATAACACTTACAGGACAACGAATTATTTATTTACCGTATGGTAATTATGTAGCGAGTTCCAAAAAAATATCGCAAACAGTGTCAGAAAAATGGAAAAATTATTTAAAGGAACAACTTTCTATGAATGAAGGAGTTATATTACGAACAGACATTGCGAATGCTGAAACAGAGCAAGTATTAACTGAATTAAATAATAGCAGACATCTCTGGAGGAAATTGGATAGTGATGCATCACAAAATAAAGCACCATACTTCCTTTTTCAATATCCAATGATTCCAGATCAAATGATTAATCGATATCAAAATGAATCTTTTCAAGATATTACTTTCGATGAACGTCAAACGCTTCAAAAAGCGAAGACAGCTTTTCCTAACCTAGCGGATAGAATGAGGATTAGGAAAGAGGCTAATCAAATTGCTGGTCAAGATGTAAGCAGCTGGTTAACAGAAGCGATTCAGCCAGTTGTTCATAAACAGGATGGTATTACATTAACAGTGGAACAAACAGAGGCTTTGACAGTGATTGATATTGACAGCAGTAAATTTACAAGTCGTCATAACAAACAAGATACCCTCTATCGCATTAATCACCGTTCCGTAAAATATTGTATCGAAGAAATTCGAAAACGTAATATATCGGGAATTATTCTAATTGATTTTCTGAAAATGGCAAAAAAAGAAGAGGCGATCATTTTACAACAGATGAAACAAGCGTTACGAGAAGATCCGGTACGTACAGAGGTGCTCGGATTTACAAAGTTGGGTTTGTTGGAAATGACGAGGAAAAGAGAAAGAACAGGACTCTTGGAACTGATGACTAATAGGGAATTAAATAAGAAACCTGTATTATCAATGGAGACGATCGGCTATCGGTTGGAACGTGAACTGTTAGAGTGGAACCGAAATACGGAATGTTTATTACTTATCATTCATCCAGACCTGTATGCCTTTTGGAAAGAAGAGCTAACAGGTGAAGGCTTATCTAACATACAATTGGAAGTGTATTTTTATACAGATGAAAACATTCCAGATTATCAGGTAATTCGTTCGGGCAGTAAGGAGTTAATTAATTTGTATATAGCTGACAATCCGGAAATAGTCATTGACAAGTTGCTTTAATATATGGTAAGATCGTTTTGTTGTTTATGTAGCACCCGTTGCTACAACCGCGCAGAACAGGTCTTTAAAGCTTTGATAAGCTACCTGTATGGCGAGTCTGAGTCTATGAGGAGGTGCAAGAGAATGTACGCTATTATTGAAACTGGTGGAAAACAAGTAAAAGTTGAAGAAGGTCAAGCAATTTTTGTTGAGAAACTAGCTGCTGAAGCTGGTGAATCAGTAACATTTGACAAAGTACTTGCAGTAGGTGGAGACGATGCAAAATTTGGTACTCCATACGTTGACGGAGCTTCTGTAACTGCGAAAGTAGAAAAACAAGGCCGTCAAAAGAAAATCACTGTATTTAAGTACAAACCAAAGAAAAACTATTCACGTAAACAAGGTCACCGTCAGCCATACACAAAAGTTACCATTGAGAAAATCAATGCATAAGGTTTTGGTTGTATGATTAACGTGATAATTGAGCGTGAACAAACCTATATAAAATCATTTACACTGACAGGGCATGCTGGAAGTGGTCCAGAGGGGCAAGATTTAGTTTGTGCCGCTGTTTCTGCGATCTCTTTTGGTTCTGTCAACGCAGTGTTTACGTTATGTGAGATTGATTTGGATATAGACCAAGCCGGTGATGAAGGCGGATATTTGAAAGTTACCATTCCTGATTCATTGGATGAGCAACTTTTAGAAAAAGTTTCATTACTCTTTGAAGGTATGGTTGTTTCCTTGCAAACCGTTGAGCGGGAATATGGTCAATATATATCCATCTTTGAAAATTAAGGAGGTGCAACAACATGCTACGTCTAGATTTACAGTTTTTCGCAACGAAAAAAGGTGTAGGTAGTACGAAAAACGGTCGTGACTCTGAGTCTAAACGTTTAGGTGCTAAACGTGCAGACGGTCAATTCGTTTCAGGTGGTTCAATCCTTTATCGTCAACGCGGTACAAAAGTTTACCCAGGTGTAAACGTAGGCCGTGGTGGAGATGACACACTTTATGCTAAAGCAGACGGTGTGGTTAAATTCGAACGCCAAGGACGCGATCGTAAAAAAGTAAGTGTATATCCTGCATAAGGAAATAAAAAAGGCTCTAATCTTTCAAGGTTAGAGCCTTTTATTTTGAACTTACAAATAGGAAAAATTCGGCTCTATACTAAATGTGGTGGTGCTTCCTGGAGTGA
>NZ_WJID01000122.1:0-281 GCF_010994055.1 Gracilibacillus thailandensis
AGCCAAAACCGCTCGAAAAAGTGGATCTTCAGGTCAAACCATTTCCACAGGAGTGAAAGTGGGCGGCCTTCGTTAAGCTATGCTCCACAACACTTATCCGAAATCAGCCAGTCGATTTCTCCACCATATGTAGCGTAGGGTACGACTATGCTAAAAGGGTTTTTACAGCCCGATAAGTACTGTAATTAAACAGAAAACTTTAGTTCCGTGAGTTCATTTCTTTCTATAATCAGATAACAAAAATAGCGTAGGCAGAATACGGAGACTCCTGTGGGACTCAC
>NZ_WJID01000123.1:0-4539 GCF_010994055.1 Gracilibacillus thailandensis
TTTACAGCCCGATAAGTACTGTAATTAAACAGAAAACTTTAGTTCCGTGAGTTCATTTCTTTCTATAATCAGATAACAAAAATAGCGTAGGCAGAATACGGAGACTCCTGTGGGACTCACGAGAGCTGAAGATCCACTTGGTGAAGTGCCTTTCTTCACCAAGTTAGCTGAAGCCGAGCCCACGGAAAGCGCAGTATTCTGCCGGAGCGTATGTGAGCATTCATCATTAATCAGAATGGGAGAAAGCCTTACTTTTTCACCTTTCATTACTTCGCAGTTTGTATCTACTGTGTATTAGTTATTATTTCAGGGCTTCTTTTATTTATGGATTGAAATATTTGTGTTTTCTCAAGTGTATGATATAACTGATGTGAGTTGGGTCTACAACCATAAAACTTGCGACTTGTTGCTTGCAAGCTATACAATATGAAAATAAGTAAAAAATTTTTTTTGGATATTTTGGAGGATATTATGATCTTTGTATTAGATGTTGGTAACACAAACACTGTATTAGGAGTGTTTAATGATGGCCAATTAACATATCAATGGCGCATGCAAACGGACAAAAACAAAACAGAAGACGAATATGCCATGTTTATTAAATCATTATTAGGACATGAAGGATTAACTTTTTCTGACATTAACGGTATTGTCATTTCATCTGTAGTCCCACCGATTTTATTTGCCCTTCAGCGTATGGCAGATAAATATTTCCATTGTAATCCCATGATAATTGGTGATGAAAAAGTGAATCCATACTTAAAAATGAAGTATCCTAACCCTAAAGAGTTAGGTGCTGATCGTGTTGTCAACGCGGTAGGCGTCATTAAAGAATATGGTTCCCCGAGTATCATTATTGATTTCGGGACGGCTACAACCTACTGTTACATCAATGAAGCAGATGAATATGTCAGTGGTGTTATCACCCCGGGCATTAATATTTCTTTAGAAGCTCTATACCAGAATGCTGCCAAGTTACCGAAAATAGAAGTGAAAAAGCCAAGTAAGGTTTTAGGGCAATCAACGGTAGAAGCAATGCAATCTGGTGTTTACTTTGGGTACGTTGGTCAAGTAGATGCTGTCGTAAACCGGATAAAAAAAGAGGTTGGCGGGTCACCAAAAGTGATCGCCACAGGAGGTTTAGCAACATTGATTGCCAAAGACTCCTCTGTAATTGATATCGTCGACCCTTATCTAACCTTAAAAGGTTTGTACGAAATATACCAAAAGAATGAGCTAGATTTTGCGTAAAGAAAGGACGTTTATAAATGAGTGACTATTTATTAAAAGCAACAGCGTTTGGCGGAGATGTAAGAGCCTACGCAATCCGTTCAACAGATACAGTAGAAGAAGCACGAGTTCGCCAAGATACATGGGCAACTGCTTCGGCTGCACTTGGAAGAACACTTTCCATTTCCACGATGTTAGGTGCGATGCTGAAAGGTGAAGACAAGCTGACGGTAAAAGTGGAAGGAAACGGTCCAATGGGCGCAATTATTGCGGATGCAAATGCTAAAGGGGAAGTACGTGGCTATGTCGGAAACCCACATGTTGATTTTGAATCAAATGCACAAGGGAAATTGGATGTAAGAAGAGCAGTTGGAACCGAGGGAACACTAAGCATTGTTAAAGATTTAGGCTTAAAAAATCATTTTACTGGTCAAGTTCCCATTGTATCTGGAGAAATAAGTGAAGATTTCACCTATTACTTAGCTAATTCTGAGCAGGTTCCATCAGCGGTAGGAGCAGGAGTTTTAGTCAATCCAGATCATAGTATATTAGCTGCTGGAGGATTTATTGTACAGATGATGCCGGGAGCATCAGAAGAAACCATTGCTCAAATTGAGGAAAGGGTTGCCAACGTTCCACCTATTTCAAGGTTGATCCAAGATGGGAAACAGCCAGAGGAGATATTAGAGTTGTTATTAGGTGAAGGAAATGTTAAGGTTCATGAGCGTTTACCAGTGCAATTTTCTTGCCCTTGCTCAAAAGAAAGACTGGAAACAGCAATCCAAAGTTTAGGAAACGAAGAGATTGATTCAATGATTAGGGAAGATCACGGTGCTACGGCATCTTGCCATTTTTGTAATGAAACATACAAATTTACGATCGATGAGTTGCGGGCATTGAAGACAGAGTAATAGGGGGAGTAATAGTTGAGGGTATCACGTCTGGTATTATGGTCTATTATATTACTATTGCTCATAACAAATATTACAACCATTTTTATCCTTTCGGGAAAAAACAACTCAGATGAATTTGTAGTATTAGATGAGAATCCAGTGGATCGTAATCAACCTTTAGCAGAAATCGGGGATGAGGAAGTTTTATATCAAGATTGGATGAACGAATTAATAGAACAATATGGCGAATCCGTTTTACATGATTTAATTGATAAGGAAGTTGTTTTTCAGTTAGCAGAGGATAAAGACCTTGAGGTCCATCCGAAAATAATCGACCGAGAATTATCGAGAATGATGGTAATGCAAGGGGTGTTATCTGAAGAGGAAAAAGAGAAAAAAATTGAAAAATGGACCGAGCAAATAAAATATCGTTATTATCTACAACAACTTTTAAGTGAAGATGTTAGTGTTTCTGAAGCAGAAATAGAAGAGTATTATCAATTTTATCAAAACCAATACCAGTTTGATGATATGGTCCAGCTGTCACATATTCTCGTTTCGACACAACAAGAAGCAGAATATGTGATGGCGAGGTTGGATGATGGCGAACCTTTCAATGAGGTTGCAAAAGATTTGTCCATTGATGAGGAAAGTAGAACCGATGGCGGATATTTAGGGTTTTATTCTGAGACAAGCAGTTTTATACCAAGGGAATACTATGACACGGCGATTTCATTAGAAGCGGGGACATATAGTGAACCAATATTGGTAAATAACGGATATGCAATTATCTTCCATCACCAACATCTCCCTGCTATTGAATTGAACTATGATGAAGTGTATGAGGAAGTACGTCAAGATGTTGCCTTAGATCAATTACAGGCTGAAGTAGATGCTTCAGCTCTGTGGGATCAAATAGAAGTAGAGTTAAACTATAAAAATGAAAAAAATTAACTAACGCTTTCCATTTTATGGGTTGACATTGTATGCCGTTTCATGTACATTGTATATAAAACCAATAATTTTACTTGGATTTGAGGAGGAACTGGAATGAAAGTAGCTCAAAATGTTGCGGAATTGATTGGAAATACACCGATTGTGAAATTAAATCGCACAGCGGATCCTGAAGGTGCAGAGATTTATTTGAAGTTGGAATTTATGAACCCTGGTAGCTCTGTTAAAGATCGTATCGCACTAGCAATGGTTGAGGCGGCAGAAGAAGAGGGTGTTTTAAAAGACGGTGACACCATTATTGAACCAACAAGTGGTAACACTGGTATTGGTCTAGCATTAGTTGCCGCTATTAAAGGTTATAAAGCAATTTTAGTAATGCCTGATACAATGAGTATGGAAAGACGTAATCTATTACGAGCTTATGGTGCAGAGTTAGTATTAACACCAGGTGCAGAAGGTATGAAAGGTGCAATTGCGAAAGCAACAGAATTACAAAAAGAAAATGGCTACTTCATGCCACAGCAGTTTAATAATGTGGCAAACCCTGCGGTTCATGCTCGTACAACTGGTAAAGAAATTGTCGAGCAAATGGGCGATCAACTAGATGCATTTGTTTCGGGTATTGGAACTGGTGGAACAATCACTGGTGCAGGTAAAGTCTTGAAGGATCAGTACAAGGATATTAAAATTTATGCTGTAGAACCAACTGATTCAGCTATATTATCTGGAGGTAAACCGGGTCCTCACAAAATTCAAGGAATCGGTGCAGGGTTTGTACCAGAAGTTCTTGACACAGATATTTATGATGAAGTGATTACGGTATCCAATGATCAAGCCTATGAAACAGCTAGAGAGGCAGCTCGCAAAGACGGCGTACTTGGTGGGGTATCTTCAGGTGCTGCTATTTACGCAGCTAAACAAGTAGCACAAAAACTTGGCAAAGGCAAAAAAGTTCTTGCAGTTCTTCCAAGTAACGGAGAACGCTATCTATCAACCCCTCTTTATCAATTTGACGAAGAATAAACGACAAGGCGATTTAATAAAGAGAATAATTAAGCACAACCCCCGTTTCAGTTCATATTGAAACGGGGTTTTATTTTGCATAACCATCGCAGTAAACATAAACTGTGCAGTAGCGTGCATGGACTTGCGTTGATTCATTCTGTTTTTTAAGAAGTGTTGTCATTCGCTCCGGCAGAATACTGCGCTTTCCGTGGGCTCGGCTTCAGCTAACTTTGCAAAGAAAAGCACTTTGCAAAGTGGATCTTCAGCTCTCGCTGTCCCACAGGAGTCTCCGTATTCTGCCTACGCTATTTTTGTTCTCTGATTATAGAAAGAAATGAACTCATGGGACTAAAAAATTTTCTGTTTTATTACAGTACTAATTGGCTGTGAATGCCCTTTAGCATAGTCGTACCCTACATTACATATGGTGGAGAAATCGACTGGCTGATTTCGGATA
>NZ_WJID01000124.1:0-4272 GCF_010994055.1 Gracilibacillus thailandensis
TCATACTGGTTGTTTTGTTCAGTTTTCAAAGATCAATGTGACTGCCGTTTTTTGCGACAGCTTTTATATCATATCATCTCACTCACATTATGTCAACAACCTTTTTTAAAATTTCAAGTTGCATTTTTAAGGCGTGATCGATGTTTTTTGTCATGTCGTTTTCAGCGACGATTAATAATATAACACGTATTAAGAATTAAAGTCAACAACTTTTTTCACTTTTTTTAAATCAGTCACCTTCTATCTTAATTACTCCCATAAAAAGAACCTCGACCAAGACAGTCAAGGTTCTTCTATACTATTATTTATTACGCATTTGAGGGAAAAGTAAAACATCTCTAATCGACGGTGAGTTAGTTAATAGCATAACTAATCGATCAATACCTATACCTAAACCACCAGTTGGAGGCATACCATATTCTAGTGCTTCCAAGAAATCCTCATCCATCTCATGTGCTTCATCATTACCTTGCTCTTTTTCTTTAACTTGTGCTTCAAATCTTTCTCTCTGATCAATTGGATCATTTAACTCAGAGAATGCATTTGCATGCTCACGCCCAACAATAAACAGTTCAAAACGATCTGTGAAACGTTCATCTTCTTTATTCTTCTTAGCTAAAGGAGATATTGCTACAGGGTGACCGTACACAAACGTTGGCTGGATTAGTTTCTCTTCTACCTTCTGTTCAAAAAATTCATTAACAACATGTCCAAATGTCATCGTATCTTCTACTTCTACCCCGTTTTCTTTCGCTAAAGCTTTTGCTTCTTCATCCGTCATCTCTTTCCAGAAGTCAACACCTGTATATTCTTTAATCGCATCTACCATATGAAGCCTTGTCCATTTTGGTGCTAAATCAACCTCATAATCCCCATAATTAATTGTTGTAGATCCGGTTACTTCTTCAGCAATATGAGACACTAAGTTTTCAACCAACTCCATAATATCATGATAATCTGCATATGCTTCGTACAATTCGATCATAGTAAATTCCGGGTTGTGGCGAGTAGATACTCCTTCATTACGAAATACACGTCCAATTTCATATACTTTTTCCATACCACCTATAATCAATCGTTTTAAATGCAACTCAATGGCAATACGCATATATAATGGAATGTCGAGCGCATTATGGTGTGTTTCAAACGGACGTGCAGATGCACCACCTGCAATACCATGCATCATTGGAGTTTCTACCTCCAAAAAACCTCTCTCATCTAAGTAGCGTCGCATGGACTGAATGATCTTACTGCGAAGAACAAACGTATTTTTACTTTCCATATTAGTAATTAAATCTAAATACCGCTGGCGATAACGTTGTTCTACATCTTTTAGACCGTGGAACTTTTCTGGTAAAGGACGTAGAGATTTCGTTAGCATTGTAAATTCGTTTGCTTTAACCGAAAGTTCCCCTACATTTGTTTTGAATACTGTACCTGTAACACCAACAATATCTCCTAAGTCTGCTGATTTGAAGATTTCATAAGCTTCCTCTCCAATTCTATCTTTCCGTACATATAATTGGATTTGGCCGCTTAAATCTTGAATATGTGAAAAACCTGCTTTTCCTTTACCGCGTTTCGTCATAATTCGACCTGCCACTGTCGTTTCAATTGCTTTTTCTTCTAATTCCTCTTTAGAGAACTGATCATATTGTTCTTTTAATTCTTCTGCCAAATGTGTGCGAACAAATTTATCACCAAACGGATCAATCCCTTGTTCACGGTAACTGTTCATTTTATCCAAACGTACACGCATGTGTTCATTCAGTTCTTCGCTCATTTTCGTTCACCTCTATAATTAATAATTTAAGTATTATATATCAAAAAACTGCCAGCATCACACTGGCAGTATCACATTCATTCATGATTAGTATAGAAAAGGAACTTGTCTGTGTCAATGTTTACACACTCAGGAAACTCTTGCTTGTTGTTCTACATAGACGTATAACAGTTCATCTAGTTCTTAGACTCTGTTTGGTTAATTACGTACTTTACCATTTCCTTTTAAATACCAACTAGCCATTGGTGCTAAAACAACCTGGTTACGGATGTTAATATCATCTGTGTTCCACATACCGTTTCTCTTCATTTTCTTCTATTTTAGGTTGCAACTCTTCTAATGAAATATCGAGCTTAGCTGCAATATATTTTAAATAATCCTCAGTAGGAATTCTTTTACCTCTTTCAATTTCTCCCAATTGCGAAACCGATATTCCAAGTTCATCCGCAAATTCAATTTGCGTATAACCTTTCAACTTCCGAAATGCTTTGATTCTCTTACCCCATCGATTGGTTGCCATTTGACTACACCTTCTTTATCTTCTGCAGGTATACTTGCTAATAATTCCGTTATATTCTTATCGAAATATGCTATATACAAAAATGAATTTATTTCTGCTAATGGTATTAAAACAAATGCTCGTTCATGTAATCTTGGATGTGGTAAAATTAATCGCTCTGTTTCTATATTTTCTTGATTATATACTAAAATGTCAAGATCAATTGTCCTCGGTCCCCATTTTACCTCCCGTTTTCTACCGAGATTCTGTTCGATACTTTGGCAAACGTTCAACAGAGAATTAGGATCTAAATCTGTTTCAACTTCAATCACCATATTCAGAAATTGATCTTGTTCTACAAAACCAACAGGGTCTGTTTCATATATTGAAGAATGATCTTTAATTTCTATTTTATCATGTACAGCTAATTGTTCCATAGCTTTATTTAAATAAGTTAATCTTGGTTCGATATTAGATCCAAGCGCTATATATACTTTTTTCATAAAGATTTCTCCCTATAAATTTCAACAGCAACCGACTGATAATGACCAGGAATAGGAGGATCAGGTTTCATTACCTTGACAGTACAAGCTTGTAATGGATCAAACTGGGATAAAAGTGTCTCTGCAACTTCTTCAGCTACTGCTTCAATTAAATTTTTTGATCTACCTTCAACGATTTGCTTCGTCAATTGATACACAAGGCCATAATCAATGGAATGCTGAAGATCATCTGATTGACCTGCCTGTTTCAAATCTGCTTCCAATACTACATCTACTAAAAAGCGTTGCCCTAGCTTCTTTTCTTCAGGAAATACACCGTGAAAACCATAAAAGGTCATTTGATTAAGGTATATTTTATCCATCTTAAGCACCACCCTTACCAATCAGCTTGTCCATCATCTTAGCCATTCTTACATGCATCTCGACATTATGAACTCGGACTATTTCACAACCCTTTGTCAAACCGTAGCATACAGTTGCCCCAGTTCCTTCATCCCGCTCATCCACTGGCAAATTTAAAGTTTTGGCAATAATGGACTTACGGGAGGTTCCTAGTAAAACAGGATAATCTAATTCTCGAAGTCGCTCCATTTCCTGCATGACTTGAATATTTTCTTCATATGTCTTAGCAAATCCAATGCCTGGGTCGAGAATAATCTGGTCACTTCTCACACCAGCATCTAATGCAATCTGGATACTTTCTTTTAAATCAGATAACACATCTTCCATCAGTTCATCATATCTTGGGTTTTCCCGATTGTGCATAAGTATAATGGGAACATCCAATTCTGCTGCCACTTTTGCAATATCTGGTTCCTTCTTGGCACCCCAGACATCATTAATAATCGATGCGCCTGCTTCTATTGATAGTTTTGCTACCCTAGCTTTCCATGTATCAATGGAAATGGGTATATTGATTTCATCAACGAGTGCTCTAATCACAGGAATTACTCGGTCTATTTCATCCTTTTCAGATACCGGTGTGTGTCCGGGTCTTGTTGATTCACCACCAACATCGATGATATCAGCGCCTTGTTCTTCCATTTTTTTAGCCTGGCGGATCGCTGCTTGGATATTATTATATTTTCCTCCATCAGAGAAAGAATCTGGTGTTACATTTAAGATACCCATTACTAATGTTTTCTCTGGGTAATGATAGTCTTTTATTTTTGTTCGTAACCACTTTTCCATGATACCCCGTCCTCACGAAACGAATTCTATAATCTATTCATAACAAAATATTATACCACAAATAAACATTGAAAGTTTAGGTCTATTGAAAAATATTCTCTACTACTAGCACTACTTTTATCCAATAGAAAAAAACACATTGCGATACCCACCAGATATCAGAATGTTTTATTCATTAGATATAAACTGCGAAGTAATGTGGTAATTAGATGTGCGGTCACCTAAGAGATAATTTTGAAATATATTGAGATGATAACTACCACTCCGGCTGCCCACTTCCCTCGTATGATATAGGT
>NZ_WJID01000125.1:0-3491 GCF_010994055.1 Gracilibacillus thailandensis
ACAAATCCATGTTCAGTTACTGCGCAGTTTATGGATACTATGCACTAAAATTGATTGCAAAAAAACACGCGTTTCGTTGTTTTTGAAACGCGTGTATCATTTATTATTGATTAATTTGGAAGATGTCTTTATCTTCTTTGTTGATGTTTCCTGTCTTGTTTAATTGGATTGATTGGCCTTCTGCTAAGTTAGTAAAGATAACTGGTGTTACCGTTGATGGTGCATTATTGCTAATAAAGTCGAGGTCGACTTCCATCAAGGTTTGGCCTTGTTTTACTTCGTCACCTTCTGCCACTTTAGCTGTAAAGCCTTCCCCTTTTAGATTTACTGTGTCGATACCGATATGGATTAAAATTTCTGTTCCATTATCAGCTTCAATACCAATCGCATGTTTGGTTGGGAAGATATTAATGATTTTACCATTAACAGGTGACACAATTTCACCAGCTGATGGCTTCACTGCGAAACCGTCTCCCATCATTTTTTGTGAGAATACTTGATCAGGTACTTCAGATAACGGCATTACTTCCCCTTGCATTGGACTAACAAAATCAAGATCTCCCACTACATTATTGTCAGATGGTACAGCCTCTTTTTCAGGCTCTGCTTTTTTCGTTGGTGTTTTCCCATCCATAATGTCTTGCATTTGACCTCTAATCGTATCAGAAACTGGACCGTAAATAGCTTGGATATTGTTACCTACTTCCATTACTCCAGAAGCACCAAGTTGTTTTAAACGGTCTTTATTTACTTTGCCTTTATCATCTACACTTACGCGCAGGCGTGTAATACAAGCATCAAGGTTTGTAATATTTTCTTTTCCACCCATTGCTTCTAAAATTTCAAATGGACGATCGTCTACTTCTCCGTCTTCCTCAGCATCTTGTGCTTCATCTTCACGACCTGGAGTTGCTAAGTTGAACTTCTGAATCGCAAATCTGAAACCGAAATAATAGATAACAGAGAAAATTAAACCAATGATGATTACCCACCACCAGTCTGTACGGTTAGGCATAATTCCGAACAGGATATAGTCGATTAAACCACCGGAGAATGTCATACCTATTTTTACATCTAATAAGTACATGGTCATAAATGATAAACCTGCGAAAACAGTGTGAATCGCAAACAGTAATGGTGCTACGAATAAGAATGAAAATTCAAGCGGTTCTGTAATACCTGTTAAGAAAGATGTTAAAGCTGCGGAGAACATGATACCTCCAACTACTTTCTTTCTCTCAGGTTTTGCTGTATGATAAATCGCTAATGCTGCAGCTGGAAGACCGAACATCATGAAAGGAAATTTACCAGTCATAAAGTTACCAGCTGTGAAATCTACACCGTCTTTAAGCTGTTCGAAGAAAATTGTTTGATCTCCTCGAATAACATCTCCCGCTGCACTTGTATAAGTACCAAATTCAAACCAGAACGGTGAATAAAAGATATGGTGTAAACCAAACGGGATTAATGCTCTTTCAACAACACCAAATACAAAAGTTGAAAGGGTTCTATTTGTTTCTAACATAAAGTGAGAAACAGCATTTAAACCTTCTTGAGCAAATGGCCATACTAAATACATCACAATACCTAATAATAATGATGAAAACGCAGTAATAATTGGCACAAAGCGTTTTCCAGCGAAGAAACCTAAAAATTGCGGTAATTCAATATCAAAGAACCGGTTATACATATAGGCGGCCAATATACCGACTATAATACCACCAAAAACACCAGTACCTAAGGTTGGAATACCGAGAACACTTTCATATGCAGCCTCTTCGGTCATTCCATCTGTGATACCACCAAAGACACTCATCGTTACATTCATAATTAAATAACCGATGATAGCAGCTAAGCCTGCAACACCATCACCTTTCGCTAAACCGATTGCAACCCCGACAGCAAAGAGTAATGGTAAGTTATCAAAGACGATACCACCTGCTTCAGACATTACTTCTAAAACTTTTTGTACAATATCATTTCCGAACCACGGGAATTTTTCTACCCATTGGTCTTGAGCAAAGCTTGTACCAAATGCAAGTAAAATACCAGCAGCTGGTAATAATGCTACCGGTAGCATCAATGCTTTCCCTACTTTTTGCAGGGTACCAAATAAATTGGACATGATCAATTTCCTCCTCTTGTTGTTTTTATACATGCAACAGCTCTCATTCAGGCCATATACGTAAGCAAATAAAAAAGGCATGAGTAAAAGGCTTTCTGTTTTAGGAAAATGATAGAAGTATACACTTCTCCCCTATCTTTTCCTAAAACAACCTTTTTACTCATGCCTGATCGTATCAGTAACACGTTTATGATTGCGTTAGTCGCTGTAGATGAATCGTTAAATACAATACCTCTGATTCATCAACTCGTATATGTAATTGTTGTTGCATTACTTTGATCAATTTCCAAGCAAGATTATAGCATACCGGATAAGTCGTTTTCAAGACTTTCGCTAAATTTGTTTGTTCACCAAGTTGCTCACCTTGATAAGCCCTTTCAATTGCACGGTGGAGATGCTGTATAAGCCGGTTATAATTAATATCATTTCGTTCCAACTCGATATTTAAATTTTCTTCAATGATAGTTACTAACTTCGAAATAAGTTGATGATGACGGTTCATATCATGGATGGTTTTGTTCGTTACAGCACTATGAATGTGCAATGCTATGAATCCAACTTCCCCTTCAGGAAAAGTTACACCAATTCGCTCTTGAATTACTGAAACAACTTCTTGAGCTACCTGAAACTCTTTCGGATACAATGATTCAATCTCAAAGAGAAAAGGATTAGAAAATTGTACATTTTGGTGTGCACGGCTAATTGCAAACGATAAGTGATCAGTTAAAGCAACATGGATATGCTCATGGAGTGTTTCATCCATTCTTTTCTCAATTAATAGCATAATCTCATGCAACACTTCCATAACGTGTGGATCAATATATGACACCAATTGTTTATATTGCGCCTGCTCTTGCTCATCTTTTAACAGAAACGTTTTTTCTGCCTGTTCTTGTGGTACAATATCTCCTTTGTTCTTACCAAAACCAATCCCTTTACCGATTAAGATAACTTCCTTATATAATGGGTGGGTCGCGATAATCACGTTATTATTTAGCGCTTTCTTAACCGTCATTTGTTGCTCGTTCAAACTCTCCACCTCCCTTTCCACCATAACACATTACACTATTGTACTAAAAACCGCCAAAGATATCACCTATAATGAGTAAATGAAGCAGGAATAATGTCCCATCTATTATTTCAAATGAACTATAGAACACGATATTAGGATTCGTATAACAAAATAACGCTTACTCTCAACAACTGTAAATTATATACATGCTGCGAAGTAATGAAAATTCTGTTTAGTATAACGTTCTTCCATTCTTTTGAATTTGAGTGCTAATTCGTCGCTGCGGAAAAATACTCCCTTTCCGTGGGCTCGGCTTCAGCTAACTTGGTAAAGAAAACCACTTTACCAAGTGGA
>NZ_WJID01000126.1:0-3448 GCF_010994055.1 Gracilibacillus thailandensis
ATCACTCCAGGAAGCACCACCACATTTAGTATAGAGCCCGTTTTGTTAATTACATAGAGAACAAAAAACCTCACAATGATTATCGTTGTGAAGTTTATCTAGCGTCCCAGGAGAGATTCGAACTCCCGTTCTACCTACAAGGAACGTTATAAATTCGCTTTTAATCACGGTAGTTGATTCGGTCATTGAGTCGGACAACCGACGTTTTTATTAATACTACCATTTTTTAGCGAATATAGTCAATAGAAATACCGTTGTATTAATTTTTCGCAATTACCGAGTTTCTTCATATAATATTGTACTCGTTCATTAACTTTAAACTGTTTCCCTCTCGGTTACTATGTGCGTTTTTCCCTCCGAAAATACAAGCCTATTAATTTTCATGTTATTATATCACTAGAAGTCACTAAAGGAGGTTTTCACTTGAACGATACATTACCTAATGGATTCTTTTTATTTAAGTTTGTTAGAAAAGAACACTTAGAAGATTTCTTATCCGGAAACATTTATATGCCTTTAAGTAAGTACTTTATAGAACTAGAAGAAAATCAAGTTAATAAAGGTGTCGGTGATAAATACGAAGGAAGTTATATTTCGAATGTCGACCCTAAGACAAACAAGTTCGAAATCGAAATTGAACCTGGTAAATTTGCGCCGTTAAACTTTACAAAAGCATTTCATTCTTACAGGTATAAAGGAATTGAAAATATACCAATTACTTGTTTCACTATGATTCATACCGAGGATTTGGAAGAAGTCGAAAAAGACATCTTTGCAATCAAAGAAAATGTAATACAAGACCTTAAACAGAGTGGTATTTTCGAGAATAGAAAAGCCATTTTCATAGACACAAAACCCTTTATTGATAAATTTACAACCATAATAAACAATACATATAGTTATAAATGCGCATCAGTAAAATATTTCAACACTTATCAAGAAAATAATATTAATAAAAATCATTACGATAAAAACCCGTTTGAAGCCTTATTTTACAAACGTGATATTTTCGCTTCACAAAGAGAATACAGAATTATTTTAAGACATAATTTTGAGGAACCCCCTACAATAAAAATTGGCGACATTAGGGATATCTGTAGAGTGTTCGATGCTTCTACTTTAAGAGAAACGTTCAAAATAGAGAGGGTTAATAAGGAGTAGAAGAATAAGGCGCTAACTCCTAGCGCCCACTTTACTCCATCCTTCTAGCATAACGCCTTAATTAACTATCTAAACGCCTGCCTGTCTTTTCTTCTCAACTCTAATCGCTTTTCCATCGGTTCCGCTAACGTCTTGGCAACTTCTCGTTTATCCATTACGATAACTTGCCCGGCTTTGATACTTTTATCTATCCGTTCTAACCTGTCTAACACTTCCCGATTAAGTCCGTTACTATCCGAAGTATTAGAACTTGCGGAAGTTGTTCCGGAAGGCTTTGGCGTATATCCTCTAGAACTAGCTTGCGGAACTGCTGCGGACATCATTCCCCGACTTGCTTGCGTAACCTGTCGATTCATTTTATCGATTCCGTTTATATATCCTTCTCCGGTCCATTTACCGAATTGCTCAAATAGTTTTGACGGGGAGGCAATTCCAAGTAAGTTTTTCGCCTTGTCGATTGCTCCGCCTACTACTCCGGAAACCTTGTCGACTAACTTACCGGCCATGCTTCCTACGCCGTTTATCATTCCTTCTAAAATGTTCTGTCCGACTTCGAATAAGTCGATACCCGTAAGGAAGTCCATAACGGTATCCCATCCGTTTTTAATGCGGTCTTTAACGTCTGTCATTTTCTGCTTAACTGCGTTGACCATATCTGTAAATCTATTCCGTAATATCGAATACAGTTGCTTTAATACGTTAAAGGCGTTCTTGACTTCGCCCCACTTGTTGCTAATCCAATTCGAGACTTTAGCAAAAGTTTTCTTCGTCCACGCCCATATCTGATCCCAGTGCGATATTACAACGGTTGCTAACGTAATAATGATATTAATCGCTATGCCAATCGGATTTGTAAGGCTGGCAATCCTAGCGCCAAACATCGCAACTTTAGGCGCATACTTGATTAATACTCCGCCTAGTTTGCCTATCCATCCGGAAACCATAGTGACAAACGGAATAAGTCCTTTAAATGCGACAATTACGCCGGTTACTATCGGAGCAAACAACTTAAATAGTCCGATTGCTATCGTTGCTACGCCTACTAGCTTGCCTACCCATTCGTGGTTTTTGAATAATTCCGAAGTCCACGCAAAGAACGAGTTAGCCATTTCTAAGACTTTGGTCGCCATTGGTTCCATTGCGATTCCTAAGTTAACTAGCGTTGTGACAATATTTCCGATTAACTCTAGTACAGTCGGCGTGTTCTCTCGTACATAGTTCATAAAGTTTTGAAACGCTTGATTTTCCGATAATGTTGAACTCCATTCCCGGAACTTTTCGGACATACTTAGAAATCCGTCATTAAAACTTTGCGCTAACGGATCGAATGCAACTAGCATATTCATTATGCCTTGCCCGAAGTTACCTAACGACTTCGTTAACGTCTCTAGGTTTGGTCCCGCGGTGTCACCTAGCCAATCGAAGAAGGCCCTCACGTCGGCCGTTTCTAAATTGGCGTTAAAGCTATCTACAAGGTTACTAACCGCCGTTACCGTTCCATCTATCGCCGGCTTTGCTAGTTCCATTGTTCGCTTTAGTCCGTCTAACCCTCGGACAAACGTATCGATGACTTTTGGCTCGAACTCTTTTGCGAAGTCCTTATGAAACTTGGTAAACGACTGTAGCGCTTTTACGCCTTCCCACTGGCTTTCGTTATACTTAGCCTGTACCCGTTCAAGTTCCGCCGTTGCTTCGGCTTGTTCCTCTGCGGTTTCGGCTGCGTCCATTTGTTCTTGCGCCTTCTTTAGTTCCTCTTGCGCTTTGAATACACCTGTTAGTGCCGGAATTGCAACAGCCCCGAAACCTGCTGCGCCTAGTCCGGCGGAAGTAAAGGCGGAAGCAATAGCGCCTAACCCTCCGGCTAATACTCCGGTTATTGGAACTAGCGCTGGTAATGCGGTAATCAAACTACCTTTCGCCATGCTTCCGGCTATCTCATCGAAGTTTCTCAACGACGTACTAAGGCGATCCATCCTGCGTTGATACTATTTGAAACCGTTTACAAATACATGCGTAACTTTTAGGCTTGGAATAGAGTCCGCCTTATCCTTTACGTTGTCAAGTTGTCTGGTTGCGGATTTATCTCCGGTAACATTTACGGTTATATTCTCTAGCTTGCTCATTTGATCGGCTTGCTTGTCTATGGCGTCTAATTGCTTGGATAGTTTTGCCATATTTTTCGAGAAGTTGTCTACCGCTTTAATCCTAAACGATATGTTCAGTTTTTCGCCTGCCATTTTATGCGCTTACCTCCCTCTATATAATTCAAATATCGTTAATATACTCT
>NZ_WJID01000127.1:0-3313 GCF_010994055.1 Gracilibacillus thailandensis
AAAAAGCTATTTTAATAAGAAAAACTTTGACAATACGATGCATCTAAGAGGGGGAGTAACATGAAAGGTTTAGAGAAAATTAGTAGTTTTGTAGGGAATACATTTGCGGTTTGGGTTGTACTATTTGCGGTCTTATCATTTCTTATACCTTCAGGATTCACGTGGTTGGCAGCCTATATCACACCATTATTAGGTATTATTATGTTTGGAATGGGACTTACTCTAACTGCTAATGATTTTAAAGAAGCGTTCAAACGTCCGAAAGAGGTGGCAATCGGAGTAGCTGGTCAGTTCTTGATCATGCCATTACTTGCTTTTGCGCTCGTAACTATTTTACCTGTTTCAAAAGAGGTGGCAGTCGGTGTTATCTTAGTAGGCTGTTGTCCTGGTGGTACCTCTTCAAATGTTATGACGTACTTATCAAAAGGGGATACAGCATTATCGGTCTCGATTACTGCAGTTTCTACGATTCTGGCACCATTTCTAACACCAGCACTAATTTATCTATTTGCTAGTCAGTGGTTAGAAGTATCTGCAGGGTCTTTATTCGTATCTATTGTGCAAATTGTTTTAGTGCCGATCTTGTTAGGTTTATTAGTTAAGGCATTGTTGAAAGATAAAGTGGAAGCAGGAGTAAAGGCGATTCCGTTAGTATCAGTAATTGGTATTGTAGCAATTGTTACTGCAGTAGTAAGTGTTAACCAGGAACAAATTGCAGCGACTGGGTTATTAATTTTCTTAATAGTGGTGCTACATAACGGACTAGGCTATCTGGTTGGCTACGGGCTAGGAAAAGTAATGAAGATGGAACCTAAGCAACAAAAAGCTGTTTCCATTGAAGTGGGCATGCAAAATTCAGGATTGGGTGCGACCCTTGCAGCTGCACACTTTAATCCATTATCAGCTGTGCCAAGTGCGATATTTAGTGTATGGCATAATATTTCTGGACCTATAGTTGCAACTATTTATCGGAAACTACAGGAGAAAGAGGATCAAAAGAATATAGATGCATAAGTAGAAGAAAAGGTTAGATTTTAAGTGGCAGCTTGTTCACAAGGTCTGCCTTTTTTTATACCATCAGAATCTAAAGTAACTTTGATAACTTTCTGAAAATATTATAGAAAAATGTAGATTTTTATTATGTGGAAAAGTTGCTTCTTTCATTAGCATAAATAATTGTCAAGTTAAGGGCCACTTGTGCATTATATTTGATTGAATTTTTATGAAGATAGTAGGTACTTTTACATCAGATCAAGCGGAACAATTTCATCTAGACTATCGTAAACAAATCAGCATCATTTCAACCATTGATTTTGTTTTAGAGGTAGATTGTAGAGAGATGAAGGCTATCAATCAGGAAATGCTACCTAAATTAATCCGATCTTATGAGCTATATAAAGAATCAAACTATAAAAAAATCGTATTCGTAGTTAATGATGATGAAGCCATCCAAGAGCAGTTAAACCAAGTTGCTCAATCTATCAATTTACCTAACTATCAAATAATTAGCCGAATAAAAAGGGCCAAAACTTAAATTTTGGCCCTTTCGCTATTGCATTTTATTAAATTTTATCAAAAATAGGGGATTGAAAATATTAGTTTTCCAAGTTCACTCTTAGAGCATTCGCCATAATCTTAGGCAGTTCTGTGTTATCATAGAAACCGGCAAACTTATCAGATTGAGGACCATATGCATAAACAGGGATGTCTGCTCCAGTATGATTAGTACTTGTCCAGCCAATACCTGCATGATCACTTACTACTCTATTAATTGCAAGTGCTGCATCGCTAGCATTCTGAATGGTTTGTACTTCATCTTCTGTAATGGTTAAATTAGTATATTCCTCAACTATTTCTTTTGCGTTGGAGCGGTCCTCATTCAATTGAGTAGCCATGAAATCTCCAGTTGCTGTTACCTGATTCAAAATGTCCGCATTCAATCCTGAGTATGCACCAGATCCTGTTGTCATACCACCAGTATCATGGTCACCAGCAACAATCACTAGTGTCTTACCATCTTGTTCAGCAAAATCAATGGCAGCTTCGACCGCTTCCTCAAATGCCGCTACATCAGACATAGCCCATGCAGCATCATTGGCATGTCCTGCCCAGTCGATTTGACTTCCTTCTACCATAAGGAAAAATCCGTCCTTATCTTGCTCTAAAACCTCGATGGATGCTTCTGTCATTTCTGCTAAACTAGGCTCTACACTTTGATCACGGTGTAATTCTGGAGAAAGTGCATCATCAGCAAAGAGTCCAAGTAGTCTTTCGCCTTGATTTACATTAATATCTGCATTGTCTTGTAACTCTTCTCTAGTTTCCACATAGGTAAATCCAGCATCTTCTGCTTGTTCGATCAGATTGACATCTTCTTGGTTACCACCTTCTGCTTCAGGTAAGAACATATTTTTCCCTCCACCTAGAAGGACATCTACTTCACTAGAGATATACTGTCTGGCAATCTCTGTTTGATTATTTCTATCGTCTACATTTGCAGCAAAAGATGCAGGTGTGGCATGTGTGATCGTGGATGTAGCTACTAATCCAGATGATTTACCAGCTTCTTCAGATACATCTAAGATGGTTGTTAGTTCATTTCCTTCTGGATCAAGGCCGATTACACCATTGTTAGTTTTTACACCACTAGCCATCGCTGTACCAGCGGCCGCAGAATCCGTTACATCAGCGTTTGCCGAATTGGTCGTAAACATTCCTTTTAGGTGTTCGTCCCAAACAGCATCTTCACCTTTGTAGACACGGTAATTGGAAGCATAGTCTCCACTAAATCCGTCTGGAATCATATAAATGATATTATCGATTTTCTTTCCACCATATCCATTACCGTTTCCTTTTCCTGGTGAATCAGGCTTGTCCGCAAAAACCGGAACACTCACAGCAGACAAAACTAGACCTGTACTAAGTGCTACAGCACCAATCTTTTTAAACATTCTCTACCAACTCCTTCATAATTTTGCTTACAGTTACAAGATACTAGATGAATATTGATAGACTATTAATGGATGGTAAACATTACGTGAAAAAAATACCGGCTTAACATCCATGATTATTTACCTTGATCCATGAAAATTTGATGACTATCCTTCTTCTTTACTAGTCAACATTCGGGACTTTACGTCATTAATCTGGATCTGGAGGTAATAATATCAGAAAATGGCATTTTTTTATCAGCAATAGGCGAGAAGACTCCCACCTCAAGGAATGAAAATGCGTAGGTGGGAGATGAATCGCCTTCGGACAGGGGATGGCTTTAGCCATCTCCATTGTCCGATTGTTCGAGTGCCATTACTAT
>NZ_WJID01000128.1:0-3146 GCF_010994055.1 Gracilibacillus thailandensis
ACCTATATCATACGAGGGAAGTGGGCAGCCGGAGTGGTAATTGTCATCACGATATATGTCAAAATTATCTCTTCATGCAGTACGAGTACGGGAGGAGAACAAATCTATGTCCAGTTACTGCGCAGTTTATGTTTTTTTGATAACATATTTATTTTTATTTTTGACGTACTACTTTGAAGTTCTGTTTGATTTTCTTAATGTAAAAAGCATGCTTAGTTGTTTAAGCATGCTTTTGGTTAGTTTTAGTATCTTCTAATATAAATTGATAAGTGCTGAGTAATTCTTCAAAGCGGTCTTCCCAACGTTGTTTTTGTGCGTAGCGAACGGCATTTTGTTTCAATTGCTTTCGCCACTCTTCATCATTTAATATCGAATCAATAGCGTTTATAAAAGAATCTAAATGATTGCTATTACATAATTTCCCTGTAAAACCCTCTTGTACGATACTTTTTACGCCACCTTCATTAGCCGCAACTACTGGTGTTCCTGTTGCTAGTGCTTCTAAAACTACATTTCCAAATGTTTCTGTTTCAGAAGGAAATACAAATAAATCACTGGCAGAAACAATTTTAGCTACATCGTTTTGTGGTAAAAAACCAGTATATGTTACATTTTGTTGCCATTCATTCTTTAAGCTATTTTTAGATGGACCATCACCAACAATAAGCCAGTGGATGTTATTTTGTAGTTCAGTTGGTAGTTGTTTTGCAATCTGTGGAAGTAACTCTACATTTTTCTCTGGTGCTAACCGACCAACATAACTTAATATATAGCGTTCTTTAATGTTATATTTCTTTCTAATTTCTTCAGTAGAGTAATATGGATGGAAAACGGTTGTATCAACACCACGTTGCCAAATTTGCAAGTGCTGAAATCCTTTTTTTTGTAATTGTTGGTAGGTTACAGAAGATGGTACGAAAATACGGAGTAGCGGTTGATGAAACCATTCCATATAACGCCAGAGTGCTTTTGATAACAAGGTTAGATGATAGTATTTTAAGTAATGATCAAAATCAGTATGGTAAGAACCAACAATAGGAATATTGTACTTTTTTGCGAGATGAAGTCCAGTTAACCCAATAGAAAATGGTGTTGCAACATGGATGATATCAGGCTGGAATTTTTTGATGATTTCTTTTAAATGAATAGTATTTGGTAAAGAAATACGACAATCTTTATAAAGCGGAAATGGAAAACTCGATTGACGGTAGATTTGCCCGGCGCTTATTTCTTGTTTTGTTTGTTTTGGTGAAATTACAATGTAAGAATGGTGGCTTTGATCTAAATACTTCGTAAAACGTCCCAGTGTTTTGGCAACCCCATTAACATCCGGAAGAAAGGTATCAGTAAAGATAGCAATTTTCATATTTGTCTCCCCCCTAGGAACTATTCCTTACTTCAACCATATGTCGAAACAATGTAAAGAACAACAGGAATATGTAAAATAATTGTAAAAAAATTCTAACAGAAATATAGATAACGCTTTCAACGCAAAAAACGTTTTTGCTATAATGGATGTAGTAGGAAAGGGAGAGTGCTGGATGTATCAAAAAATAATTCTAGCTTCAGATGGTTCTGAGCATGCCCTAAGAGCGGTGGATCACGCCATTAAATTTGTGAAAAGTGTACCAGAGTATCGGTTAGATGTAGTTATTGTCATGAATGATGGAATGAAAGGGAAACAAGCGGTCAATATGGCGAGCTTGGTAGAAGAAAGATTAAAATTAACGAAACAAAAATTGAAAAAAGCAAATGTTGCTTTTCGAACGGTTATTTTAATTGGTGCTCCTAAACAGGAAATTGTAAAATATGCAAAACGAGAAGAAGTTGACCTGTGTATTATGGGGAGTAGGGGATTAAATAGATTTCAAGAAATGGTACTTGGAAGTGTCAGTCATAAAACAGCTAAACATATTAACTGTCCGATCATGATCATAAAGTAATCACTTTCCAAATAGTAAATACCGTAGTAAAACTGATCGCCACGGATCCAAACAGATAAAGGAGAGCTTTCTTCGATTGTCTTTGTTCCAGCATTTTAACAACCTCAACACTAAACGTGGAGTAAGTGGTAAATGCTCCACAAATTCCTACACCTAAAAAGTTCCATGTCCATAAAGAAAGCCATTCCGCTTGATAAAACAAATAAGTAAAAGCAAAAAGGATACTACCTGTAAAATTGGCAAGCAAAGTACCTACAGGTAGCCAATATTTACTTGTGTTAAATTGCAAGCTTAACAGATATCTAAGGATGGCACCAATGAAGCCACCTAATCCAACAAACAAATAACTCATGTGATCTTCTCCTTGCTGATTGCTAACTTAGCACCAATAAAACTTAACACTACACCACCTAGAATTTGTATTGCCAGATAAAGAATGAGCCATGCTGTACTTTCATCTAAAAGCAATACACTCTCTGCAATAAAAGTGGAGAAGGTAGTGAAAGATCCCAGCAGTCCTGTTGTAAATGCCGTAAAGATTGCTGGCGGCAATTTATTTTTGAAAAAAGGATGGAATGTAACATATGCCAATACAAAACATCCCATTAAATTAGCAATGGTTGTGCCAACAGGAAAGCTAATAAAGGATACGGATTCTGCAATGATATAACGGAGAAGAGCTCCGATTATACCACCAATCCCAACTGCTAAAAATACTTTTAACTCTTTCGTCTTCATTGACATGTTGGGCAAAAACCGTAAATTTCAAATTTATGGTCGTCAATCATATATTGCTTTAATTCCTCAGAGATTTCATCCATTGGACAATGATGGATTTCTTTGGTAACACCGCAGTTTTTACAAATAAAATGATGGTGGTGATGATGATCACATTTAAGCCTGAAGTGTTTTTCACCATTTAATTCCGTTGACTCTAAAATGCCTAACTGGTCAAATAAATGCAAGTTTCGATAAATTGTATCAAAGCTGATTCCTTCGTAATTAGGCTCCATATTCTGTAATAAGTCTCTTGCTGTACAATATCGATTTTCTTCTACAAAGAAGTCGATCATGTGTTTTCGCTTATCCGTATATTTATAGCCTTTTTCTTTTAAAATACCAAGTGCTTCAGTCGTATTCATTCGATCACCCCGTTTTTAAACGACGTATTGTCAAAGTTTTTCTTATTAAAATAGCTTTTTA
>NZ_WJID01000129.1:0-2654 GCF_010994055.1 Gracilibacillus thailandensis
AACACCGGCAGCTGATTCTTCCGAAATCGAGGCAATTTCTTCGACAAAACTATTAATCTCTTCACTACTTGTCCTCATGTCAGACAAATTAGTTGTTACAGTTTTAATACTAGAAACCATTTCTGTTACGGCATGATTAATTTGCTCAAAAGTCTCTCCTGTCTTTTCAATTTGTTCAGAGCCTGCTTCTACTTCACCATAACCTTCTTCTAACGATTGAGTTACATTAGAAGATTCACTTTGGATATTCGTAACAATTCCAGTGATATCATTAACGGACTCTGCTACCTGTTCCGCTAATTTGCGAACTTCATCTGCTACGACCGCAAAACCTTTGCCATGTTCTCCAGCACGTGCTGATTCGATGGCTGCATTTAATGCTAATAAATTTGTTTGTTCCGCAATATCTTTAATCACGGCGACTAGTTTTGATATTTCTTTTGATTGATTATCTAAACCACGTACTTTTTCTACTGCATCTTGTACAATCGTATGGATTCGAGCCATTTGTGCAATAGAAGTGTTCATCAATTCATTACCATTTTCAGCCATACTTAATACATTAGCTGATGCTCCTTCAATTTTCTCCCCATTTTGATCCGCTTCATGTACCTTTTGAGAGAAATCACTCATTTTCGATGCAACATCTCCAGCATGATTTGCTTGGGTTTCTGCGCCTGAAGCTAATTCCTGCATAGTCGAAGCTATTTGCTCCGTTCCAGACTTCACTTCGGTTGCTGATTGATTTAATTCTTCACTTTGAGCAGTCACTGTATCAGAAACAGTTGAAACTTGTTGAATGATCTTCCTTAAATTCGTACTCATCTTATTTATCGAACTTGCAAGCTGTCCAATTTCATCATTAGCTTGATAATCTATATTTTCAACTAAAAGATTACCATCCGCAATGCTATTACTTACATCAACTACTTTATTTAAGTTTCTGGAAACTGTTCGATTAACGATGATAATTAAAATGATACTAATAATCAGTGATACAACAATTGCGATAACTAGTGCTACGATGGCCATTGTTTGACTTGTTTTTGCCCCTTCTATCGCATTTGCTCGTTGATCATTAACTAATACTTTTAGCTCTTCTAGGGTCCGGACAGTTTCGCTTTGAAATTGTTGAGCCTGGCTTGCGTGTTGTCCTGCTGCTTCCATATTACCTTGACCCACATAACTAACCACTTCATTGAATTCCAAGTTAAATTCATCATCATAGGTTACTACTTTTTCAAAGAGTTCCTTCTCATTTTTAGTGTTCATTTTTTCACTTATTTTAGATTTTAACCTATCTAATAAATCTTTACGTTGATTAAATTCATTTACTACTTCAGATGTAGGGTCTTCCATATATTGAAACACACGGATACCTTTAGCTCTGATTAATGAACCCATCTCTGTTACATCAACTGCTCTATCTCCTCTTCTTTCCATTGCTTCAATTTGTGATTGAACATTTTGTAAGAAAAAGAAAACGAACACAGCAGAAATCACAAAAAGACTTAAAACAACACTAAGTATAAGACCATACTTCGTACCAATCTTCACATTCTTAAAACGAAATTTTTTCATGCTTTTCCTCCCATTGGTGATCATACTTGATGAAAAAGTTATAACATGCGACTATTCTATCATGACTATTAGCATATTACTATAACTATTATGTAGTACTTATGTCCTTATTTTTTTATATAATTTTCTTTCTTATGAAACCTAAATAGAAACTAATATTCTGTAATAGGCTTAATTATAATCAAGTTGGTGATAAACGTGAGAGCAACGGATATTCTTAAAGCCATTCAAAACTAAGCATATCAGAAAAGCAACGTTATCGCTGTAAAGCTGGTAAAAAGACATTTCCTGACCTTACAAATACCGCTTTGTATCGAACTCGTCCATTCAACCCAGAGGAATTTTGTTACTATGAAAGACTTGATGATTAAAGGGAATTTGATACAAAATATGTAAAAATATGATACAATCAGTTTATCAAGTTTTCGACATAGACAGTATTTCTAATTCAACGGCCCAATAGTTGAACAAGGATAAATTACATTTATGGTAAAATACTAGCAGAGAATTGTTTGACCTTAGTTCTACAAACGGAGCCAGGTTGTGATACAGATACTTTACTGGTAGACGGAAGAATAAATGAAGGGGGGTTATGTGATATGACTATGGGTATTATTGCAATTGCTTCTACATTTATGTGGATTGCTGCAATTCACGAGTTAATCAAGCCTTCAAAGGAGCAGAATAACCGAAAAATCATAACTTTAACTTCTTTCGGTACTTTATCAACACTAATTGTTACTCTTTCACTTTTACAGAGCTTTCCACTTTTCCATTAACGGTCAGGTTAATGGAATAAACCAATTAGTAACAAACGGAACTTCCACAAATTAGGAAGTACCATTTTTATACCTAATAACAACTTTAAACTTTAACATAGCCTTTTTTAATAAAGATGTGTGGCTATCGAACTTGTAAACTCTCCAAAACTAAAAAACTCCCAATCAAATGGGAGTTTTGTATATTAAATCTTAAATTGTCTTACCAATCCATTTAGTTCTTCAGCAAGTTGTGCCAGTTCCTTCGAATTAGTTGATACTTCTTCCATTGAACTACTTGCTTGTTGGGCAGAT